>JBDRYS010000001.1:962687-1067405 GCA_039803545.1 candidate division WOR-3 bacterium
GGCGGAGAGGGTCTCGAACCCCCTAATCCCCCGGATGGGGGATTAACAGCCAGGTACTCTATCTTTAAGTATCTCTTTATGCAACCCCCAAATAAAAAACACTCCCCGGGAGGGTCTCGAACCCCCAATCCGCCTTAGGCGGATTAACAGCCAGGTGCTCTATCCTTAAGTATCTCTTTATGCAACCACTCTCTCCCCTTCCCGCTCTTAAGTTGCTTCTCTCTCCTAACAGCCATAGCTCTGGTTTCATAGACTTCATAATAAGCAAGTTTCCATGGACCTGGGTTCCTTTTGGTATAAAGAGTTAAATTACAATCTGGATTATTATGCTGCTTAAGCCGTTTTTGAAGGTCAGAGGTCTGACCAATGTATATTTTGCCCTTAGGATTTACAAGTACATAAACGTAAAACATTCCCCCAAAATAAAAACACTTCCCGCCTCAGGCGGAGAGGGTCTCGAACCCCCTAATCCCCCGGATGGGGGATTAACAGCCAGGTACTCTATCTTTAAGTATCTCTTTATGCAACCCCCAAATAAAAAACACTCCCCGGGAGGGTCTCGAACCCCCAACCCCCTGGTTAACAGCCAGGTGCTCTGCCTGTTGAGCTACCGGGGAGTGTTATAGCTTAATTATATTTCACCACTTTTGCACAGTCAAGAAAACTATGCAAGTCCAAGAGCCTTCTTAAGTTCCATTTCTAACTCTTTCTTCACCTGGGGATTCTCCTTTAGGAAGAGCCTTGCTTTCTCTCTGCCTTGACCGAGTTGATAGTCCTTGAAACTGAACCAGGTTCCACTCCTCTTAATTATGCCATGCTCAAGGCCCCAATCAATAAGTTCACCTTCGTAGGAAATTCCCTCTCCATAAATGATGTCAAATTCGGCACTCTTGTAAGGCGGTGAAAGTTTGTTCTTTACAATACGCACCTTAACCCTGTTTCCTATGATGTCTTCACCCTGTTTAATAGAGGCAATCTTTCTAATCTCAACCCTCATTGAAGCATGGAATTTAAGGGCAAGTCCGCCGGGGGTTGTCTCCGGATTTCCAAAACCAAATCCCGTCTGAATTTGCTGTCTTATCTGGTTTATAAAGATGGCACAGGTCTTCGATTTATTCAAAACTCCGACGAGTTTTCTCATTGCCTTTGACATCAATCGTGCCTGCAGGCCAACCTGGGCATCACCCATTTCCCCTTCGATCTCGGCTCTTGGAACGAGGGCTGCAACGGAATCAATAACCACAAGGTCAATGGCGTTGCTTCTCACTAACATCTCAACGATTTCAAGGGCTTGCTCCCCCGTATCTGGCTGCGAAAGTATGAGGTCATCCACATTGACACCAAGGGCCTTTGCATAAGTGGGATCCAGGGCGTGCTCCGCATCTATAAAAGCCGCCTTACCACCAAGTTTGTGGGTCTCGGCAATGGCATGAAGTGCCAATGTGGTTTTACCAGATGCTTCAGGTCCAAAGATTTCAATAATTCTTCCCCTTGGATAACCTCCAACCCCCGTAATAATATCAAGGCCAAAAGAACCCGTTGGAATAACTTCCACCTTAATTTGAGTGGCTTCGCCCAGTTTCATTATGGAACCCGGGCCGTATTGTTTTTCTATCTGCTTTAGAGTTGCATCAAGTATTCGCTCTTTTTCCAGATCCTTGTCTTCTCCTGCCATATCTCTCACCTCTTTAAACCTTGGGCGGGGTTACCCCCCTTTGCCCCTGGTATTTTCCTTTTCTATCTTTATATGATACAGTACAAAGCTCGTCCGATTCAATAAATATAAGCTGTGCAATTCCTTCGTTAGCATAAATTTTCGCAGGTAGAGGGGTTGTGTTGGAAATTTCAATGGTAAGATGGCCTTCCCATTCAGGTTCAAGAGGTGTAATGTTGACCACGATACCGCAACGGGCATAAGTGCTCTTTCCGAGACATATCCCAATTACATTCCTCGGAATCCTGAAATATTCAAGACTTCTCGCAAGGCAAAAGGAATTTGGGGGAATGATGCATTCCGGACCTTTGATTTCAACAAAGGAACGGGGATCAAAGTTCTTAGGGTCAACAACGGTTTGGTAAACATCAGTGAAAACCCTGAATTCGTCAGCGATGCGAATGTCATACCCATAGGATGAAAGCCCATAGGAGATAACACCGCTCGTTACCAGTTTTTCTTCAAAGGGTTCAATCATCTTATAATTTAATGCCATTTCCTTTATCCAGCGATCAGACTTTACTGGCATAGCTCCTCCTATTCACACTTTGAATAACCACAATCAATGCAAAGATAGCAACCTTCCTGGTAAATTAACCTTCCACCACATTCAGGGCAGATGTCATACTGTTTTTCCGCTTCTTCTGACTTCTTTGCCTTCTTATGGAGATCTATAATGGGCTTTAGTGTAGGACTTGCAGGCAGAAGCTCTAACTGAACACCTCTTTCTAAGTACTTTTCTATTGCCTTGGCTATCGCATCGGGCACGGAATAAACTACCTCACCATTTTCCTGCCTTACAGGTGTAGAACTCTTGATACCCTTCAATTGTTTTACCACTTCACTTACCGGCACCCCGGAACGCAGAGCAAGGGAGATGAGCCTCCCAATGGCCTCGGTAAAGGCCATCGTTTGAGAGCCAGACTTTCCAAGGTATATGAAGACCTCAAAGATACCGTACTCATCTTCATTGATGGTAATGTAGCAATTTCCGAGATCTGTTACCATCTTAATGGTTCTGCCCTTGGTGACCTCTGGCCTTGGCCTCGGGGTTGTGAAAGGAGGCCTTTTCGTCTCTGCGGTTTCCTTAGCCACCTTGATCACCTGTTCTTCCCTTGAGCCATCCCGGTAAACCGTTAGGCCTTTAAGCCCCATGTAGTATGCTTCTCTATAAACCTTTGCAACATCCTCAACAGTGGCACTATTAGGCATATTGATCGTTTTGGAAACCGCGTTATCCACATACTTCTGGAAGGCAGCCTGAATCCTCAAGTGTTGCATCGGTTCAATATCAAAGGTGGTATCAAAGACTTTCCTTATGGATTCTGGAATGCCTTTAAAATCTTTTATGCTTCTCGCGCCCGCAACTTCCTCCATTAACTCTCGGGAGTAAAAGCCAAGGGCTCTTGCCGCCCTTTCAAAATGGCTATTTATGTATAGCAGATTTTCACCACCAAGGACAGTCTTGGTATAGGCCAAGGAGAAAAGGGGTTCTATACCCGATGAAGTATCGGCAATCATGGAGATGGAACCTGTTGGAGCTATGGTCGTCAGCGTTGCGTTGCGCATCGGGTGCTTGTAAATACTTTTATCGATATTCGGGAAAGATCCTTTGTATTCAGCAAGTTCCATTGATTTCTTTACCGCCTCTTCCTGTATAAACTTCATAACCTCTTCCGCAACCTTTACAGCATCCTGAGAGGAATAGGGGATTCCAAGTTGCAATAGCATATCCGCAAAGCCCATAACTCCAAGTCCAACTTTCCTGTTGGCCAAGGTCATATTCTTTATTTCTTCGAAGGGGAAATAGTTCACATCGATAACATTGTCCAGGAAATGAACGCTAAGATGCACAATCTCTCTCAATTTTTCCCAGTCAATCTTCTTTAAGGCTTCCTCAGCGGTGCTAACTTTACCCTCTTCATAGGCTGGTTTACCTTTTACAAATTTCGAAAGATTAATGGAGCCCAAATTGCAGGATTCGTAAGGCAGGAGTGGTTGTTCCCCACAGTTGTGGATATAGAGGCCATTCCCGTCGAAAGCGTTTATTCCAGGTACTTGAACATCATAAACTTCTTCGAATCCGTCTTCCTCAACCCTTTCCACCGTTGCCAAGAAGGACTCTTCTTTTGGCCCCCTCTTATAGGAAGAAAGTGCAGAATTCAACTTCCGCATCCTTTCATTGTCGCCGAAGCCGATTCTTTCCGCAAATACAATAATGTTATCACCGCTTATAACCAGCTCATATTGAGGTTCTAATTTGTAAGATGATTCAATGTTCTTGACACCTTCTAACTTTTCAAGCCTTGCATCCTCTCCCTTATAGTAAATCCTGCTTACGATCCCAAGCCTAAGAAGCATCCTTTGAACGGTCTTTAGAAGCTCGAAATCGCTATGGGAGAGTTTTATACTCACACCCTTTGACAGATTTCCACAAATATTGCCATTGGTATCAAATAGGCCTCGCAGGAAACCCTTATACCCTTCCGACGAAGCCCTTTCAATGGTAGACAATACAATCTCCTTTTCAGTTTCTATTCTAAATTTCCTCGAAAATTCCCTTAAAGTTTCAAAATTCAATCTATGACCATTCCCACTTTTAACCTGTAACACACCTCTCGATTCTGAACAATGAGACATAGCCATTGCATAGGAGAGAACCTTCGTCAAAGCCTCGCCTTCTTCCAGTGCTTCCCTCTTCCCCTCCAAAGTTGATAGGACTGACGCCTCCTCCTCAATCTCAACACCTCCCATAAGGAGTCCCAAAAGATAGCCTTCCGATTTTGTGAGTTCACCGGGCCAGCTGCCTAAGGCACGATGGTTGTGAAGTACCACTTTATCTCCGGGCTTTAAATCTTGTGCCGAAACCCATTCATAGTTTTTCCGATCCTTTCCTTTATTTGTAAGTTTCAAAACCTTATGATCGGGTGTTAATCTTAAGCTGTAACCCTCCTTAGTTTGTAATTTCAGAATGGGTTTAATTCCTGTGCTGAAAAATCCCTTACTTGTGGTCTCGTATAATGTTCCGTTTACGACCACGACAAAGGGCCTACCAAGCAAATCTTTGACCTGATAAGGGCCATCTGCAGTCATAACCCAGGTATCTCGTGTAACGCAGGGATTAGTGGATTCTATTTCTCCGGCACCGGGAACCGGGTGTTTCTTGTTAATAGTATCGATAAAGATAACCCCCGGTTCGCCGTTCTTCCATGCGTAATAGACCATTTTGTCAAAAACTTCCTTTGCACTCAACTTACCCGTTACCTGCCCATTTCTCGGGTTTACAAGCTCATACTCTTCGCCCTTTTCCAAAGCCTCCATAAACCTATCAGTGACTGCTACCGAGATATTGAAATTGGCCAATTCTCCTTCCTTGGCTTTACACTCAATAAACTCAAGGATATCAGGGTGATCAACCCTCAAAATCCCCATATTGGCACCACGGCGCCTTCCACCCTGCTTTACCGCCTCCGTCGCCTCGTTGAAAACCCTCATAAAGGACACAGGTCCGCTGGCAACACCGCCGGTACTTCTTACAATATCATTTCTCGGCCTTAATCTTGAGAAAGAGAAGCCCGTTCCTCCGCCCGTTTTGTGAATGATGGCAGTTTTTTTAATTGCTTCGAAAATCTCCTCCATGGAATCACCAACGGGGAGCACGAAACAGGCGCTTAACTGACCAAGGGGGGTACCTGCATTCATTAAAGTGGGGGAATTGGGTAAAAAATAAAGCTGAGTCATTATTTCATAGAACTTTTCCTCTAATTCTTCGGCGGTAAAGGGGCTCTTAGGGTAGTTCCTCTCCGCTTCACTTATTGCCTTAGCAACCCTTCGAAACATCCCCTCCGGAGTTTCAATAACCTCTCCATTCTCATTCTTTAAAAGATAACGCTTCTCCAGCACCTTCAGTGCATTTTCACTTAAAAATAAATCGCCCATATAAATCCCCCCTTATTTAAAAAATTGCTCAAGATGCAACTCCAAAGTATCGCCGTTATAAATTTTCTTAATATAAACAGGCCCCGTATCGGGCGCCAATTCATAAAAACAATAAATACTTTGCTTTTCTTCAATGCCACCCTTCTTAAGGGTTGCATTAATTGTAAAAAGAAGATTTTTCCTTTCACTCTTTCCTCTTGTAATCTGCGAAGTAAAGAGCCTGGTGTATCTAAAAGTATCTCCAAGGACTACGCTGCGGCTTAAGGTATCGGCAAAAAACTCGTCCTTCAAAACAGGCTGATAGAAAAGGGGAAGGTCACTTTTTTCAAAAATTACCTCGTTACCGTTTATAAACTTACTATATTCATAGATTACCGAAACAAGATCGGGGCTTTTTTTATACTGTTCCATTTCACCCATCATCTCAATCTGCACCAGATTCAAAGAGGGTGAAACTTCCGAATCCTGTAAAACTTCCCTAACAACTAAAAGGCTATCGGGGGTCCTGTAGACCCATTTCATGCCGGTACTCGTCGGAAAGTAGTCAATGTAAAGCTCATCAATAACTCTATTTGTCTGGGTACAGGAAGCCATCAAAATCGACAAAAGGAAAATCCACTTCTTCATAAAAAAATTTTAAATGCAACTTTGAAAAGTGTAAAGTGAAGGGGCAAACCCCTGTTAAACTCCGTGAAGGTGATTTATACCAGTTACTTAACCACCTTTGTCCAAACCTGTCTCAAAGAATATAATTTTGCAATGCTCGTGAGCGGCTTCACCTACATTAGAAACGCTGTGAAATACGATTTTCCTATCGTAGAGGCTATTTCCTCTTTACTTCCCTTAGTCGATGAATTTATTGTGAACGTTATCGAATCGGAAGACGAAACCTTAGATCTCGTAAAAACCATAAAAGACCCAAAAGTAAAAATCATAACAACCCCATGGTTTGAAGAGCTTAGAGGCGGTGGGAAGCCTCAGGTTCTTTTTGCCAGCAGGGCTATGATGGAGTGTAAGTCTCCATGGTGTTTTTATTTGCAAGGAGATGAAGTAGTCCATGAAAAATACTTAGATTATATAAGGTCCGCCCTAACCGACTATCTTGAGGACGATAGGGTTGAGGGCTTCACCTTGAAATACAAACATTTTTACGGTAATTATTACCTGTACCACGAAGGAGAAGGTTGGGTTAGAAACGAAATAAGAATCGTAAGAAATGACCCTACCATAGCACCCTATAAAGACTCCCACAGTTTCAGGAAAAACGGAAAGAAGCTCCAGGTGATCTCCCTCGATGCTTACATATACCACTATGGTTGGGCAAGAAGAAAAAGTGTTTTAAAGGATAAATTAATTGAACAGGCCCGCTGGCACTGGAAAGACGATAAAATTGTCAAGGAGAAATTTGTTGAAAAAAGCTTAGAGGAACTAATGCGTCACAAGGAATCCCTCCACTTCTTCAAAGGCACCCACCCAAAGGTTATGTTAGAGAGGATAAACAAACAGGTCGCTGATAACGACTTTATTTTGCCCATTAAAGAAGAGTATCTAAAAAGGAAATTTAAGTGGAAATTCAGGGACTTTATTGCGGATTTAACCGAGAAATTCACTAAGAGGAGATTTGGTGAATATGAAAACTTCAGGAGAATCGGCTACTACCATCCTTTCCCGGGAGAGCATTAAAAACATACTGACCTATGGTGCTCTCCTTTTCCCCTTTTTACCAAACGCATATAGAACCGTATACCTTTCCATCGCACTTCTTACAGTCATCATAAATTATCGTGTGCTCTGGAGAAAAGAAAATTTACCCCTTTACATATTCTGGGGTGTTGCTGTTTTAACTTCCCTTTTCTCACCCATGCCCTTAAAGGCGATCATAAAAACAAAGGGAATAGTCTTTGACCTTATTGTTCCCTTTATTTTCTTTGCCTTTTCAGACCTGCTTAAAAGAGACCAATATTATAAGAGGTTCCCTTATTTTGCCATCCTGTTTACTTCCATAGCCCTTTTGGCTTACTTTTTACACCCTCACGGATGGCATTTTCTTAATCGGCAGAGCTGGTTAGTTGGATTTATGGGGGGAAAACTCACCTACGCAGGGGTTATTTCCTTCCTTTTTCCGCTTATTAACTTCCCTGAAGGTAGTAACCTAAGGAAACTCCTATCTCCTTTTTTGGCAAGTGTCTTAGTTCTAATAAGCCTCGCCATCAACAACTCAAGGAGCTACTACTTAGGCGTTTCTGTTTTTATGGTCCTTTTTATAATTTTTGCGAAAAGGTCCTTGAAGGTAATCTATTTTTTACTACTTGTGATATTTGCCTCAGCCGTATTTCTAAATCAGAAGAGTTACGATTATCTAAAAAGAAGCGCTCCCACCCCTCAAAATATGAGCACCTTCCTAAGGATCCAAATGTGGAAAACCGGTCTCAACATCTTTAAAGCAAGACCCTTAGCAGGAATTGGCTATGAGCTCTGGGGAGAGGAGAAGGTAAGGGAAGAATATCTCAGCAAATACGCAACGCCTAAATTAAAAGAAACATTGGAAAAATATCCCGATACAAAGAAACCGGTAAGTGGGCACCTCCATAGCAATTACATAATGGCCCTCGTCAATGGCGGAATCTTGCTTCTCATAGCCTACATTTTAATCTTTATCTATTATGGGCTCCTTTTCTTAAAAACGAAAAATGAATACAGCCTGTACGGTATAGGGCTTCTTCTAATAATGCTCATCGCTGGAGCCTTTGAATACAGTTTCAGTGATGCAGAGGTGGTCCAGACCTTTGCCCTTTCCCTTGGCCTACTTTTAAACAAGGCTAAAGGTGATGAAGGTAATCATTAGAACGCCTAATTGGCTGGGAGATGCTGTTTTTAACCTGCCATTTATCATCGAGGTCTCAAAGAGGCACGATGTAAGTATAGTAACGAAGGAAACCATCAAAGATTTGTTCTGGGGATTCCCTGTAATTACCTTCAAATCAAACGATGAACTTTACAAAAAACACTTAACCCTGTGGAAACAGTACGACTACTATATAGTGACGCCCATATCTTTCTCTTCTGCCTTAGCGGCCTTTCTTTCCCGAACCCCAAAAAGAATTGGCTTTTCCTTTGATGCAAGGGATTTTTTGCTCACAAAGCGGATCAAAATTCCAAAAGACTGGAAAGAACGTCATACCACCGAGACCTACGCTTTGCTTTATCAGAATCTCATTGAAATAAAAGAAGTTAAATTCGAACTTGAAATACCAGAAAAATTCCAGGCCTCAGCTCTGGAAATTCTAAAAAACTTTGGACTGATTGATGAGCCCTACGTTTGCTTCTCCCCCTTTGCCCAGTTCGGAAGAGCAAAGGAGTGGGGAGAAGAGAATTTTATTGAGTTGGGTAAAATCCTTTTAAAACACGGAATAAAATCAGTAATTTTTGGAGGCAAGGGTGACTTAGAAAGGTCTAAGGTCTTCAAAGGGGAAAATTTTGTAAATTTAACCGGAAAAACATCTTTATGGGAAGCAGCTGCAATTGCGAAAAAAAGTCTGGCTTTCATAGGCGGAGATTCCGGTCTCACACACCTTTCAGCCATTATCGGCGCTAAAACCCTTGCGATCTTCGGACCCACTCCTGTTTCCTGGACAAGACCACTGGGAAAGAATGTTATGGTCCTCTACAAAAAATTGAAATGTTCCCCCTGCGAGCAAAGGGAGTGCCCCCTCGGAACGAAAGAGTGCATGAAATCAGTAAAACCCGAGGAAGTGTTTGAAGTTATAAGAGAGTGACTTTAAAATTTTAACTAAAGGAGGCAAGTCCCGCTAAATTCTGGTTTCTGAAAAATTATTGCGGAGGGATAAAATGACAAAACAACTCAAAAAATTGCTCTTTTCCCTTGCTGTCCTTGCAGGGATCGTAAAGGCTGACTCCTTTGATGCGGGAGTTCCCTTCCTTATGATCTTCCCATCTCCGAGAGCAACAGGAATGGCGGCAGCCTTCTCAACTATTGCCGATGACCCATCAGCAACCTACTATAATCCCGCAGGATTGGGATTTATACAAAGAGGAGAAATAATGGTGGTTCACACCCCTTGGCTTCGCGGGCTTGCTCCTGATATGTACCACGAATTCACCGCTTTCACTTACCCGCTACCCGTTGGAACCGTCGGGGCAAACATAATTTTTCTCTACTATGGCAAAATTGAGGGGGTTTCTGACGATCAATACTTAGGATCCTGGTCTCCTTATGACCTCCAAATTCAGGTATCCTATGGTTACAAAATAAATGATAACCTAAGTATAGGAGGCGACATAAAATTCATTCACAGTTTCTTAGCACCAGAAGATGTGCTCTATCAGGCTACGGGTATAGAAGGTGGAGGAAGTGGCTCTACCTTCGCAGTGGGTGCAGGTCTTCTTTACAGAAAGCCTTTTACAATGGGTGAGAATAAACCGGAATTTCGTTATTCCCTCTTCTTTGATAATTTTGGACCGGGGCTTGTGATTACTTCCACGGGCGAAAGGGATCCACTCCCTTACCATGTGAAGACCGGAGTTGCTTTCACCCCATTAAACATCAAAAATCACAAGATTTCTCTTGCCTTTGAAATAACAAAAGTGTTAGTTAACATTACCAATGACTACAGAGATAAAGGGATTGGTTATGTTCTTGATGATGCCTGGAAGCATGCGGGTTTAGAATACACCCTATTCGATTTAGCCTCTTTGAGATTTGGCTACTTCCATGACCAGCTTGGAGCAAGGAAGGGAATAACCTTTGGATTTGGTGTCAAATTTAAAGGTTTAAGCATTGACGTTTCCGATGACCACTACATCTACAGCTTTAAGCAAGGGCTTAACGTACGTTATGGCCTGAGTTATGCTTTCAAGTTCTAAGAAAGTTAAATACTATCTTACTTTAACTCTTTTTATCTTCCTTTCCTGCGCTGCGAAAAGGCAGGAGGGGACGGTTTTCTGGCACGCCATGGGTGGTCCCCTTGGCGATGCCTTGAAGACCATAGTAACCTGGTATTCCCAGTCCAACCCACCAATTACCCTTGTTAATCTGGGAAACTACAATACCCTTTCCCAGAAAATAATGGGTGCTGTAGCTGCCAATACGCCGCCAACGGCCTCTCAGCTTTATGAGTCGTGGGCTTCTGAACTCCTATCAGCAGGTAAAATAACCCCCATACAAAATTACTTGAGCCTTATTGACTCTACCAAGTTAAAAAATGTCTTTGACGTGCTGATAAAGGGAAACATGTGGTGTGACACCCTCGTGACCTTCCCCTTCAACAAGAGCGTTCCCGTTTTTTATTACAACATAGACCTCTTTGAAAAGTATGGAATCAAGAGATTCCCTCAAACCTGGGACGAATTCAGAGAAGTTGCAAAAAAACTCACCATTGACGAAAATGGAGACGGCAAACCCGAGATCTACGGTACTGCTTTTACCATAGATGTGTGGATTTTTGCTACCATACTCTATCAAAAGGGTGGCAGATTGCTTCAGGGCGATTCAGTACTTTTTGATTCAAAGGGAGGCATTGAAGCACTTACATTTCTTCAAGATCTAATCTTCAAAGATAAATGCGCCTACTTAGGGACTGGCTACTCCCATCAGGATGACTTTGCCAATGGAAGAGTTGCAATGATCTGGGGTACCATCGTCTCCTACGCCTTTATGAAAGATAAGATTAAGTTCCGATTAGGTGTGGCGCCTGTCCCCATTGACAAATACAAGACCGTTATCATTTCTGGAACCAATGTCGGTATATTCGAAAACGTACCCGAAAGCTATAAGAAAAATTTTGCTAATTTCCTTAATTACTTCTTAGAGGACAGCGTTCAAGCCTATTGGTCGTCAAAAACGGGCTATATACCATTAACAAGAACGGCCTTTGATCATCCCATTTTAAAGCATTTCGTCGAATCAGTACCCGGGCTAAAAGAGGCCATGTTGCAGGTAGAATACGGAGATTATGAGCCGCGGGATCCTGTGTGGTTCACAGGGAGAAGAATACTATCCGAAGAAGGGATAGAACCCGCCCTTAGAGGTTATGCAACGCCTGAAAAAAGCCTCAAAAGGGCAGCGGATTTAATCAGACAAGAAATAGCCAGGAGAAAATCCTACCAAGTTTATAGGCATTCCAAAAAGTGATTTAAAAATTCACAAAAAAAAGCTTATTATAATCACATGTCCTTAGACGAAGTAAGAATAGATGATGTCGTAGTTGTCAAAAGTATTAACGCCGGGCAAAGGGCATTAAGGCGCCTTATGAGTTTAGGAATTAATATTGGAGATAGGGTGCGAGTTTTACACTTTGGACCTTTTAAAGGGGCCATCCTTGTAGAGGACCTTGATTCAGGCGTCAAAGTGGCCTTAGGCAGGGGATTGGCAAGGAAAATAGTTGTAGAACATGCAAAATACAATTAGAATTGCCCTCGTTGGGCAGCCAAATTGTGGAAAAAGCACTTTTTTTAATCAGCTTGTAGGTTACAAAGCCCAAACCTCTAACTTTCCTGGTACTACCGTTGAATTCCTTACTGCAGAAGTAATCTACGAAGGTGTAAAACTTGTTATTACTGACCTTCCGGGTATTTATTCGCTCCTCGGTGAAGAACCTGCGGAGCGGGTTACCCTTAAATATTTACTGGAAAATCCCGTCGATGTAATAATAAATATCTTAGACAGCTCCGTTATCTCCAGAAGTCTTGAACTGACCATTGAACTTTCAACCCTCGGGATACCAATGGTACTGGTATTAAACATGAAAGATGAAGCTGAGAAAAAGGGTATTAAGATTGACACGAAAAAACTCGAGGAGATACTGGGTATAGATGTGGTTGAAACGGTGGCAACCCAGGGGAAAGGAATTGACCAGGTAATAAAGAAAGTCTTTAATCCCCAAAAGCCTTTCAAATTGTTAAGAATTGAACTGGGGCCCGAAGCAGAGGAGATAATTAAAGATGCAATTAAGAAAATCAAGGATAAATACCCAAAACTAAGTGAGGATGCTTGCAAAATCCTTGCCATTGCCAATGCTGATGGGCAACTAAACATCTTGGAGAAAAAAGAAGCCGAAAGGATAAATAATTCTTTGTCTTCTTCTATGAAAGTTGAGTCGCCCTGGCTCCTGGTTCACCAAGAAAAACACAAACTGGCAATGGAGATCTTCGAAAAATGTGCAAAGATAACCCATGTGAAAAAGCAAAAATTCATTGATTACAAAATGGATTCGATTGTTATGAACAGCTATGCAGGGCCTTTAATTGCCTTTCTTACATTGCTTGGAATATTTTTCCTTGTCCAGAAAGTGGGCGGTTTTCTAGCAGAAATCTTTGCCATTCCCTTTGATAAGTTAAGCGAGATAATTGAACTTACAAAATGGGGTGGTTTTTTAAAAACCCTGATCCAATCCGTTGTTGATGGTTTAAACAGTGGAATCGGTATTGTATTTCCTTACTTTATACCCTTTGTCTTTTTGCTGTCCATACTGGAAGACTTGGGATACCTTTCAAGGCTTGCCTTTGTTTTAGACCATTTTCTCCACCGTATCGGTCTTCATGGAAAGAGCGTAGTTCCCTTTATCCTCGGCTATGGCTGCAATGTACCCGCAGTGTTTTCCACCCGGATAATTGAAAGCGAGCGAGAAAGAATCACTACAGCCTTTCTTATTCCCTTCATTCCCTGCTCGGCGAGGCTTGCCATAATTTTCGCTCTTTCGAACCTGTTTCTTGGTTTCAAATTTACTTTTACCCTCTTTGTCCTGAATATTTTCGTTATCGCAATCCTCGCAAAAATAGTGAGTCTTCTTTACAAATCGGAAGTTACCGACTTCATACTGGAAATACCACCCTATCGCATTCCAACGGTGAAAGGCACTTTGAGCAAATTGTGGTATAAGCTCAAAGATTTTATTTTCTTCGCCTGGCCGATCATTGTTATTGGTAGCATCATTCTAAGCTTAATGCAATATTTCGGCCTCGACACAGTTATTAACAGGGCTTTTTCACCCTTTGTTCATGGCATACTTGGAATTAACGAAAATCTCAGTGTAGTCTTGATTTTCGGCGTTTTAAGAAAGGAATTGGCTTTAATAATGGCTTCGGAGGCCCTTAAAGTTCCTGTAGAGCTTTTGAACACCGTTATGACCAAAAGGGAACTGGTGGTCTTTACCACCTTCGTGACCTTTTATACACCTTGTCTTTCAACGATCCTGGCACTGTGGAAAGAAATTGGTTTAACTAAAACCCTTATTCAAATAGCCGTCAGTTTAATCTTAGCGTCAATCCTCGGTCTTTTGATGGGTTTAATTTTCTAAGAACGTCCTTTTTTCCCAATTATCTCCATTATGGCCGTAGCTGCCTCTTCAATAGACCGTGAAGTAACATCAAGGATTGTAAAATTGTGCTCACGGAAAAGGGTTAGGGCATAATTCACTTCTTTTTTGATTTCATCTAAATTTACGTATGGATCACTCAATTCCATCTTTAACCTACTTGCCCTTACTAACCTTATATCCCTTAAACGCTCAGGATCGACCGTAAGTCCTATAATCTTAGATGAAGGAAGTCTTAAAACCTGTTCTGGCAGAGGCCTTCCGTAAACAACCGGGACGTTGGCCGTTTTTATTCCCCTGTAAGCCAAATAAATCGATATCGGCGTTTTTGAAGTTCTGGAGACCCCTAAGAGAACGAGGTCTGCCTGGTCAATGTCTTTTATATTCCTTCCATCATCGTGCTTAACGGCAAAATTTATGCACTCGATCCTTTCGTAGTAATCTTGATTCAAATGTCTGAAAAGCCCCGGCACAGCCATTGGAGAGAGTTCCAGAAGGTCCTGTAGACGCGAGAGTACAGGTCCCAAAATATCAATTACAGGAACACCAAGCTGCAGTGAAAGGGCGATGATTTCCTTCCTCAATTCAGTTATTACAAAGGTATAGGCAACAACAGCCGTGTACTGTGCAGCCTCCTCCATTATTTCTCTCAATTGCTCAACGGTACGAACCTGAGAATACTTTTTGATATAAACATTTGTGGTTGTGAATTGGGTCAATGCAGCTTTAACAACGGTTTCACAGGTAAGGCCAGAAGAGTCCGATACAATAAATATCCACCTCTCCCTTGTTGCCATTTTATGATTTTACAATCAACGCGAAAAAAATTCAACCTTCTTTGAGTCGGCTAAGGATATTCTCGTAAAAACATGCGATTTTTCTTTGGGCCATTTAGCTTGCTTTTCACACATACAAACGCTGACACTTTTCGCAGAAAAAGGTTTTTCGATGGCTCCTTCCAACGTACCTTACTTTAAGCTTGGAATCGCAAAGTGGGCAAAACTTTCTATTGTATACAAGAAGAACTTTTTTTAGTGGCCAGCCCTTTTTCCTGTGTTCTAAAAAAACCTGGGAAAAGTAAACGCTCTTATCAATTAAATCCCTTGCTACATCATCCGGTATTTTACTGGAAATGCTTTCTGGATGAACCTTCGCCAGGAAAAGAGCTTCATTTTTGATGATATTCCCAATTCCAGCAAAAATTTCTTGATCCAGAAGAACATCGCTTATAACCCTTTCGTCACTCTTAATTTTTTCCAGTGCCTTCTCCCTGTCGAAATTCTCACTTAAAACATCTACGGAATTGTCTAAATTAAGTTCACGGGGATCAACCAACCTCAAAGACGTATTGTAAAAATAGAGGTCAACAGGCCTTTTGCCATCATTATTGAACCTCAAAAGAAGACGAGGAACTTTATCCGGTTTAGGGTTATTAATACGAAAGGAACCATACATACCAAAATGGACCCTAAGGGCAACGCCTTCGAAGATTAGAAAAAGCTGCTTTCCTACGGAATCCACCGAGAGCAACTCTTTCCCAAGCAGTTTTTCCTTATCAATCTTTGAATTCCCGGAAACTCCAAACACAAAAGAACCTTTTAAAAAAGAGAGCTTCTCCTTAATGAGCTGAACACCTGGTCCTTCCATAGAGGGAATTTATAAAAAAAACCCGGGATCAAATGGGCGGTGGAGGACTCGAACCTCCGACCTCTGCCTTGTAAGGGCAGCGCTCTCACCAGCTGAGCTAACCGCCCTGCCAAAAGGTTCTACTTCTGAGCGGTTTGGCTCTGAATCGCTTGATTTAAAAGTTTTGCCAACTTACTCTTCTTTCTTGCCACCGTATTGGGGTGGTAAATCCTCTTATCGGCTGCTCTATCAAGGTATTTGTACAACTGATCAAGGAGTTCTTTCTTCTTTTCGATATTCTGTTCCGCTAAAAATTTCTTTGTCAGGGTTTTAACAAAACTTTTATAGGATTTGTTACGAAGTCTCCTTTTCTCATCCTTTCTTTGCTTTTTTAAAGCAGACTTATTTACACGAACTCCCATTTCTCAATTTCCTCCTGTGCAGGTAAATTATAAATTCGTGCTACTGTACAGTCAAAAAAAATAAAGTGGCCCCAAGGGGACTCGAACCCCTACTGCCGCCTTGAAAGAGCGGTGTCCTAGCCTCTTAGACGATGGGGCCTGTAGTGCTTATATTATCACATAAAAGCTTTGAATAGTCAACTTGTATCAGCCACCCATCATCTTTATGTAGGACTCACATTTATCGAGGTAGAACTTTGCTTCTTTGTTGTTGGGCTCAAGCTTCAAGGCCTTTTCAAAGTAAGTTTTTGCATCCCTGTATTTTCCTTCAAAGAAGAGTTTCTTTCCCCTATCAATAAGTTCAGGAACCGAAATCTGCTCTTCCTTCGGAGCTGGCTTGGGTTTCGCAGCCGGAGGCGGAGTAATCACTGGCTGCTGAGCAGGTGCGGGAGTTTCCCTCTTCCTCTCTTCGAGCATAACAACCCTAATGCTGTCAATTCTCTTTCTTACATCATCATTCTGCGGGTCAAAGGTCAAAATTCTCTGAAGCTCGGCTATTGCATCTTGATACCTTTTATTCCTTAAATAGTTGTCCGCTCGAGAACTTATCTCTTTAATCATTGCAGACTTAACAGCATATAATGAATCTCTTACCTTCAGACCTTCTTCATCGTTGGGGAAAAGTTTCAGCGCCTTGTTAACTTCGATTTCAGCATTTTTTATGTCCTTCTTATTGATTAAGTCCCTCGTCCTATCGAGTATAGCAAGATAGTCCATGTACTCAGTGCTGTACCTCAGCTTTATTTCAACGGTTACACTTTTTTGTTTAGGCTGAATTTCAAACATGCTGCTTAGAGGGGCATACTTGCTATTCCCAGTAACCCTGAAGGGATAGATTCCCGGTTTTAGGGCAGTGGTCACCTCGCCGTTTTCGTTGGAGACAAGGGTCGGGAATTTGCCCTCGGTGGAGACAATCTGCGCACCTTTAACGGGTTTCCCCGTGGCCTGTTCTTTGATTATAAGCTTAACTTCCGAAATCGCTGGTTTAAAAATGGCCTTACCCGGTATTTCTGCCCTTATTCCAACAAAGCCCTGCTGAATGAAAAACTTATCCTGAGGGGGATAGGCACAATACCTGAAGGCTGTGACAAATTCTATCCCTTTGAAGGGACCAATTGCGATACCCAGATTCCTCCTCCAGGTCGATGTGTAACCTTCCCAATAAAATTTAACAAAGTCAACGGGTTTGATTGCAACGGTAGCGAAGAAACCAGGGACCTTTAAAGGCTGTTGTAAGTATTTATTTTGTGCAAACCTCCCAAGACCGATTCCTATACCTGCTTCAAGGTATTTTATTGGCTTCATATAGAATTCGGCAAAGAATGGAACGCGAAGGAACTTGGATGTGGATTCTGAAGGAATGTACTGGGTCCCTTCCGATTCAACATCCGGTAAGATAAGTCCGTTTATACCCCACAAGGCATAAAATTTCCCGTTATTCCAAATCGTATGTTGTAGCGTGAGATCTAAATTTCTATTCTGGGCATAACCTAAATGGAAATACACATCCCTATAAGCTAACCCTAAAGAAAGTCCAAAGGGCGGAAGAATGCTCTTATAGGCTTCTGAGGAATATAATCCGGAACCGAGTTTAGAGCCTCCGAAACCCGAAACATAGAAGGTTAAATCCTTGGAGACTACAGGGACTGGTACGTCGCTCTGGTTACCAGTAAAAATTTGTGCACTAATAAATCCAACTAATAAGAGAATTCCTGTAAACACCTTTTTCACTGCACTCCTCCTGTTAATGTAAATATTCTAATTCGCAAACCATAACAAGTCAAGAACTTCTATGATAAGAATTTAAAAAATCCGCACAGAGCTAAAAATGCAGGGCAACCGAAAATTAATTCCTACTTTAATCCCAGTCTTTTTAGAGTCTCCTCTGTGGGTATCCCGTTCTGGTCCCATCCCCTCAATGCGTAATACTCATCAAGCATCTTATTCAGTATCTCGCTGGTAATAACTTTGCCCTCAGCTGGCCCTGCAGGAGATGGCTCTTCCATAATACGAGGAGGTAGAGTATCGTCCTTCCTTGAGATCCCCTCTCTGACATTAAAAAGCCTTGTAAGATTCCAGATCCTCTCACCGGTAACCATATATTCTTCGGGGTTCAAATCAATTCCCGTTGCGTTGTATAAAAGTTCCGCAAAATCTTCCACAGTGAAAGGAACAAAATCGCACAAAACCAAGGAGAAACAAACTGCCCTTTCGTCTTGTGTTTCTTTTACAAACTTGGCCATACCCTCAGT
Organism: candidate division WOR-3 bacterium; assembly: GCA_039803545.1. Taxonomy (NCBI): domain Bacteria; kingdom Pseudomonadati; phylum Caldifarciminota; species Caldifarciminota bacterium. The sequence continues at coordinate 981,013 of JBDRYS010000001.1, forward strand.
AGAGAACCTTTGTAGAATACCCTTTAATTCCGCTGTCGGCGTCCAGGCCCTCTGATGACATCCTCCTCTATCAGCCGTTGCAAAAGCGAGGGCCATTCCCCATGAACCCCTCGGCTCTACCCCAGGAAGTTCGAGCCCCTTAACGTGGATAGCAAATTTCTCACTTCCCTGTCCAATTCTTTCTGCTGCTTTCCTAACACCTTGGGCAAAAGTCTCCCCTATGCCTTCGCGATATGCAATTTTCCGCAAAAGCTCTGCAGCAACGTCTACATTCCCAAAATTGAGCTTTAAACCATCGGTATCCTTTAACAAACCTCTTTCATAACACTCCATGGCAAAAGCGACAACTCCGCCAGAGGATATGGTGTCAAGACCCAGGTTATCGCAAATCCTGTTTAAGTAGGCTACACTCTCAATGGGAGTAATTTCGCAGTTAGAACCAAGTAAGGCTATGGTTTCATACTCAGGTCCCTCTACTTCATTACATTTGTATTTTCCTTCTTTGACGTGGGTCAATTTACCACAGGCAATGGGGCATCCAAAACAGGCTTTATTCCTCACCCAAATCCTTTCTTTCATCGTTTCACCTGAGATTTCGTTGGCTTTCTCGAATACACCCCTTGAAAAATTCCTCGTTGGCAAAAATCCGCCTTCATTTGCCATCCTGACCCACATGGGCGTTCCTATCTCAGTCCTTCTTTTCATGACTGGATGTTCTTTTATAAGCTTTAGGAGCCTCGAAACAGTCTCTTTCATACCCTTTTCATCAAAGTATTTTATTTCACCGGTAGGCTTTGCAACGACCGCTTTGAGATTTTTTGAACCCATTACAGCCCCGGCTCCACCCCTACCTGCCTGCCTGTAGTAATCGAATCCAATGATAGCAAAAGTAACCAAATTCTCACCAGCAGGGCCAATGGAGCCAACCTTTGCCCCAGGGTGGACTCTTTTCAGCTCGTCTTCCGTTTCAAAAATGGTCTTACCCCACAAGGGAGTAGCATCCAGTATTTGAACTTCACCATTTTCTATGTATAAGTACACAGGTTTTTCAGCCTTTCCTCTTACAATTAAAATATCAACACCCGCCCTTCGAAGGGTAGCGCCAAAATGTCCACCCACTTGTGAGTCGAGAAAAAGGTTAGTGTGTGGTGATTTGGTGACCACTGCCCATCTACCTGAAGTGGGTGCAATCGTTCCCGTTAAAGGGCCTGGGGCAAAAATTAAAAGGTTTTCCGGTGAGAGTGGATCAACTTTCGGTGCTAACTCATCATAAAGAATCTTAGCTCCAATTCCCTTGCCGCCGATGAATTCCCTTATCATCTTTTCGGGAAGCTCATAATACCTTAAGTTCTTGGTTGTAAGATCCACATCTGCAACCCTGCCATAAAAGGGCATATTGCACCTCCTTGAAATAAATTATAACCCGCAATCTGTACCTCCCAAAAATTTGGCTACTTGAAAGATCGTTTATTGTAGTTCTGATGCCCATTCGAGCCTTCTCTTGTTATAAGCCCTGTCAAGCTCGCATTGTAATTGGATTTACTCACATAAAGAAAGCACTTGAAAATGGAAAGCACGTTATAACAACAAATAAAGGGCCCATTGCTCTTTTCTACAGAGAACTAAAAGCAATAGCCGATAGAAAAGGAGTTCAACTCAAATTTGAAGGCACTGTACTTTCAGGAACACCAGCAATCCAATTTGCTTTAAAAGAACTTGCTGGATGCGAAATTATTGAAATCCGTGGAATTGTAAACGGCACTACCAATTACATTCTCACAAAAATGGCTGAAGGTATTCCGTATGAAGAAGCCCTAAAAGAAGCCCAGAAAAAAGGATATGCTGAAACGAATCCTTCAGTTAAACCCGAACTTGTCGATTATAACGACCCACTCTACCATGTAGATGGGATTCTCAATGGACTTATATTCACAACAGATCATCTTGGCGATGTTTTCATAATGGGACTAGGGGCAGGAAAAATCGAGACAGGACAGGCAATTTTGCACGATCTCTATTCTATCCTGGAGGATCTTAGAAAGTAAAGAAATAACGAGGCCAAACTTTTTATAAATTTCTTTTCCGGATTTGTCGTTTAATTGAGAGTTTTAAGGTCCTACTTTATAATTGACCACGGAGGTGGAGTATGTTACGTTTCGAAGTTGTCAAAATTCAAAAACCTGACGATGTGAATGCAATTCTCGGACAATCACATTTTATCAAGACTGTAGAAGATATTGAGGAAATCCTTGTTACTTCTGTACCCGGTATCAAATTTGGGCTTGCCTTTTGTGAATCGTCGGGACCAAGGCTTATCCGCTATACGGGCAATGATGAAGAGCTTGTAAATCTCGCCATTGAAAATGCAAAGAACGTTGCTTCTGGTCATTTTTTCATCTTACTTCTCAGGAATGCTTACCCGATAAACGTTCTAAATGCCATAAAACAATGCCAAGAAGTGGTGAATATCTATTGTGCCTCAGCCAACCCAATAGAGGTTGTCGTAGCGGAGACAGAACAGGGAAGGGGCGTAATGGGTGTCGTAGATGGACTAACACCTCTTGGTGTTGAAGGCCCTGATGACAAAAAAGCCCGCCATGAATTTCTAAGGAAAATAGGGTACAAGAAGTGAAGAAGGTCCTGATAATTGTAAGTTTAGTTTTACTTTTGCAACCATCCTGTTCTACAAGAAAAGGCTTAAAGAATATTGTACCCCGTGTAGAGTTCACTTTCGAAGACTTCGAATATGGAGACGGCTTTATTGATGAGGATACCTTAGAGTTAGAAATAGGGAACATTCCACAGAAATACCTTAAAGAGGACCTCAAAAAAGTAGAGTACGCTTTAAAAGGACGTCTTGCCCATTTTGGACTGATCCTTTCCGACGAAGAAGAAATGGAAATTGCCAAATGGTACTACTTCTACAACACAAGAGGGAGGGAAAGAGTAATTAGAGCGTTAACAAAAGGGGCTCCATATTTCAAAAAAATCACTGAAATTATTAGTAGCTACGGACTCCCGGAGGACCTCGCCTTCCTTCCGGTGATCGAAAGTGGGTTCAATTTACAGGCAGTTTCCAGAAGAAAAGCTATTGGACCCTGGCAATTCATGGCCTTCACGGCAAAAAAATATGGTCTCATCGTAGATTGGTGGGTGGATCAACGTTTAGACCCTATATATTCTACCCATGCTGCCTGTAAATACTTAAAAGACCTTTTTGACATCTTTGGAAGGTGGGACCTTGCCATAGCGGCTTACAACGCAGGAGAAGGAAAAGTTTATTCAAAGCTGGTAAAGACAAATGGTGAGAAATTCTGGGACATTAGAAGGCAATTAAAAAGAGAAACGAGAAATTACGTTCCTTCTTTTCTTGCATTAATAATGTTTATTAATGACAACAAGGACCTCGTAGATTCCGTTTTAGATGTTCCAGAATTCACTTACGATAGCGTCTTAGTGCCTTCACAAGCCAACATAAAACAGCTTGCATCCTGGGCAGGAATAAGCGAAAGCGAATTTAGATTCTACAATCCCTCCTTCCATAGATTTGCCACCCCACCATACCTAAGAAACTACTATGTACGAATACCTGTTGGTAAGGCAGAAGAATTTATAGCGCGTATGAATAGCACCCCAAAGGAAGAATGGTTTAAAGCAGAAGCTCATGTAGTAAGAAGAGGTGAAACTTTATCCAAAATAGCGAGAAAATACGGAGTATCAGTAACAGCCCTAATTCAAGCCAACAATAACATCAACCCCAGAAGATTAAGACCGGGTATGGTGCTCGTAATCCCATACGGTCCTTCTGCTTCTGTAAAAAGCTTTAGCTATTCATCAACTATAAAGAATAGATCTAAAATAGACCATGCAAAAGTTGCATCAACTAACGATCCGAAAGGAATTATCAAGTACAGAGTAAGGCCCGGAGATACCCTTTACTCCATTTCAAAAAGATATGGAATACCTATAAATCAACTGAAAGAATGGAACAACCTTAATTCCAATTATATCAGGTCTGGCCAGACCCTTATTATCTATACCAATTAACTATTCTATTGGTTCAAAATCTTCCTTAGAAGCGCCGCAAACCGGGCAAACCCAGTCATCGGGTATTTGTTCAAAGGGCGTACCAGGGGCTATCCCGCCATCAGGATCGCCAACAGCAGGGTCATACACATAACCGCATATTGTACATCTGTACTTTTTCACGTTCCACCTCACTCTGTAACCTTGATCTGTTTGTAATTTTCCCAAACTCCATGGAGATTGCAGTATTCAAGGACAAAGAGCGTGGCATTCGCATCCAATTTCATACGGAAAGTCACCTTAGGATCACCATAGGTTGGGCCTAAATCAAAGGTAGCCACATGTACAGGATTATAGGCGCGCCCTTCTATAACCGCGAAAACTTGAATCCACTTAATGTGATGTTCTACGGTATTAGGATGGGGCACGTCTTTTCCGACAACAACAGTAACTTCGAAAAATTCACCTTTTTTCACATTCTCAGGTGCCTCAATGTAAGGTACATGTTTTTCTTTACCCTCTTTTTCTGCTGGCATTATGAAATCTCCAAACCTCATAACAATACCTCCTTTATGCCACCTTTTTACCTTCTTCTGTAATCACGTACTTCCCTTTTTCAGGGCTATCTACAAGCCCCTTTGTTTTCATGCCTCTCAGTTTTCCCATAACTTTTGCAACTTCCACGTTTAAGGCTTTTGCGATATCTCCGCACCCCATCGGTTGGGATGCATTTTTTAGCACCCCGAGTATTTTCTTTTCCATATCATCTGGGCCTTCTGCCTTAGGCTTTCTTGCACAAGGCATCCTTAAAACCCCCTTTTTAAAACTTTACAAATTTTTCTTTAGAAACCCCACAAATTGGGCACTTATCGGGTGCTTCACCCTCTACTGTATAACCGCAAACGGGACAAATATAAATATCTCCAATCTGTATATCTTCTTTCTTCTCAGCCTTCTCTTTGGCATCAGCGTACATTGCCCTGTGAATCTTCTCCGCTTCAAGAGCATAAACAATGCCTCTAAGTGCCTGTTTCTCTTCCTGCAATTCAGCCACTGCTTTATATGCAGGGTACATCTCCTCCACTTCAAAGGTTTCACCCTCGTACCCTGTTTGTAGATTATGGGCAGTATCCTTCACCTTTCCGAGAGCATTTAAATGATTTTTGGCATGAACCAGCTCAGCATAAGCAATTGCACGAAACAGCCTTGCAATATTCGGGAACCCCTCACGTTCAGCGATTTCTGCAAAGATCATATATTTCATGTGCGCCATACTTTCTCCTGCAAAGGCGCTGTTTAAGAATTCTTCAGTCATTTTACGCATATTACACCTCCTTCCTTGCCTCTTCCAGTTTCCTCAAATGGCCATCTTCAAAATTTATGAGCTGCAAAACAACTTCCTTGTCTTCAAAACTGTCAAGCTTGCAGAAGAGGTCCATATAAAACCTCTTCGACTCCCTTTCCTTTTCAATCCCTATTTCTATAAGCTCTTCAATAGCTTTAACCTCAACTTCGGGCATTTCATATTCACCGGCCTCTGATACTTCTTCTGGCTCTCGATTAAACATCCGCCTATAGAGATTTCTAAGAAATTTCTCGTGTCCCATCTCTTCCGTTGACATATACTCTAAAAGAAGCTTTAAATCACCTTTTACCCTCTTGCTTAGCCTTTTATAAAACTCAGCAGAGACCTTTTCTCTCCAGATCCCTGCTTCCAGAATTTCCCTCAAGTCCATAGTTCAATTTTAACAATTTTTTCATAGCCTGTCAAATGACTTAAATAATTTCAACATTGTATTGATTATAAATTGAACGTACCTGCATCGCATTGAATAATTATTGCAATGAAAACGGTTTTTGAAATCTCCGCCGGTGGTATAGTTTATAAGAAGGATGAGACAGGATATTGGTTTCTCCTCATTTCGGTCAAAGATGGAAAGGTTTGGACCCTTCCCAAAGGTCTTGTGGAGAAGGGGGAAAAGCCGGAAAACGCTGCCCTAAGAGAGATTAAAGAAGAAACTGGAGTCTCAGGTCGAATCGAGACCTTCCTCGATAAGGTTGAGCTGTGGTTTTTCCAGAAGGAAAATGGAGAAACGATAAGGCACCACAAAATTATTTACCACTATCTTGTTGAATACATGGAGGGCGACATATCTCACCACGACTTTGAGGTCAATGAGGTCAAATGGTTCAGACCCGAAGAGGCATTAAAAAAGGCAAGTTACGAGAAGGATAAAAAAATCATCGAAAAGGCAATAGAATATTTGAGGTCAAAAGATGCTTGAAACTTCTGATTTATTAAAAACAGTAAATACCTTAGCCAGTGTCCTTGAGGAATCCACAGATCTAAATGAAATCCTCTTTGCGACCCTTACCGCCATAACATCAGGAGAAAGTTTTGGCTTTAACAGAGCCTTCGTAATGCTATTTGAAAACGGTGTGCTTAGGCCTGTCTTCGCTTTGGGTCCAAAGGACAGGGAAGATGCAGAACGAATCTGGCAAGAACTGGCACAGAAAAACTTAACTCTCGATGACCTGATACGTGGATACTCCGTTCAAAAGTTTCAGAAGGAATGGGAAAAATTGAAACCAATTTTTGAAAATATTACCATAACAAGAGAAGAACTCATAAGAGAGAACTCTGAAATTGAGCGGGCTTTAACGGAGAGAAAGGCGCGGGTCTTTCGCCTTGATAATCCCGATCTCCTTGAATACAGGAAATTTAAAGACCTTGGAGCCAAGGAGTTCGCCGTTGCCCCAATAGTTACTTTAAAGAAGGAACTGGGGGTGATAGTAGCCGACAACTTTTTAACAGAAACCCCTATAAATAGAAGTAAACTTATGGCATTAGAAACCTTCGTCGCACAAGCCTCAATGGCCATATCAAGAGCTCTCCTCTTCAAACAACTGGAAGAAAAAGACCGTATGATCCTTGAACTTCAAAGAAAAGCAATCTACCAGGAGCTTATCTTCCAATTAAGTCACGCGATCAAAAACCCACTCACGGTACTGGGTGGCGTTGCGGCAATTTTGAAGGAAGAAATTGGACCAGACCATCCCCTAAGAATTTACGTCGATGCCATTGTGAACAATGTCATCAAAATGGAAAATATTTTGAAGGAAACCATGGAGAGTCTTAAATCTCAGATAAATACTAAGAGAGAAAGGACCAATTTAAACGAACTCATTTCTTCTAAACTTAGCGAAATTAGCGGACTCTTCAAGGCCCATAAGATAGAGGTTGAATTTAAACCCTTACCTGAAGTTCCAGACCTCCTTCTTCCTAAGGGTCAGTTGTCGGAGGTGCTGGAATACATTATTTTTAACGCCGTTGAGGCAATGCCCAACGGTGGGAAACTTGAAATATGGCTTGAAAGGGAAAAGAATGGCGTTTCAATCTATGTGAGAGACCATGGTGTAGGTATTCCACCCGATGTTCTACCCAGAATTTTTGACCCGTTCTTCAGCACTAAGAAAGAGGGATACGGTCTTGGACTCTATAATGCAAAACAAATCCTTCTTGGACTTGGGGGAGATATCGATTGTCAATCAGAAGTAGGAAAAGGTACGACTTTCCGCATATTTATTCCAATCCCAGTCCCCTGATTTTATTGAGCGGGGCGTAAATATTATAATTTAGCCAAGAGGGAGGAGTAATGAGGAGAATAATTGAATGTGTTCCAAATTTTTCCGAAGGACGGGACCCATCGGTGATAAATGCCATTGCGAAAGAGATTGAAAGTGTTGCTGGAGTTAAATTGCTGGACATCGATCAGGGGTACGCTGCAAATAGAACAGTCTTTACCTTCGCAGGAGAACCAGAAGCAGTCAAATTAGCAGCGATGAAAGCAATTAAAAAGGCTACTGAACTTATAGATATGACAAAGCATAAGGGAGAACATCCAAGGATCGGTGCTTGCGATGTGGTGCCCTTCGTACCCATAAGCGGCGTATCAATGGAAGAGTGTGTTCAAATTGCCCATGAAGTAGGAAAATGGGTAGCTGAAGAATTGAAGGTGCCCGTTTATATGTATGAAGAAGCGGCAACCAGACCCGAAAGAAAAAGCTTGCCAAACATAAGAAAAGGTGAATACGAAGGACTCCCTGAAAAATTAAAAGACCCCGAGTGGTACCCAGATTACGGAAAACCAGAATTTAATCCAAAATCAGGCGCTTATGTTATAGGCGCAAGAGAATTCCTCATAGCATACAACGTCAATTTAAACACAAAAGATAAAAGACTTGCCAATAATATTGCAAAACGAATCAGAGAAACGGGATACACCATTAAAGACGAGAACGGCGAGACAAAACAGATCCCAGGACTTTTACCTTACGTTAGGGCTATTGGGTGGTACATTGATGAGTATGGAATTGCACAGATTTCTATAAATTTGACAAATTATAAAAAGACTCCCCTCTGGAAAGTATTTGAAACCTGCGCGGAGGAAGCCCAGAAGGAGGGTCTCCGGGTCACGGGAAGTGAAATAGTAGGCCTTGTTCCAAAAGATGCCCTATTAGAAGTAGGTAGATACTATTTAAAAAAGCAGGGTAAAAATACTGGAATCCCTGAAAAGGAAATTATCCATATTGCGATAAAATCGCTCGGACTCAACGATGTTGCAAAATTTGAGCCTGAGAAAAAGATCATTGAATATCTCCTTGAAAATCCAGAGGAATCTAAACTCCAGAATATGACTCTTCGTGAATTCGCCGATGAACTCTCCACCGATTCTCCAGCCCCTGGAGGTGGTAGCGTTTCTGCTTTATCCGGTGCCCTTTCCGCAGCCCTTACCTCAATGGTCGCAAATCTTACCCACGGAAAAAAGGGCTATGAGGAAGTAAAAGATTTAATGGAAGAAGTGTCCAACAAAGCTCAGACATTAAAGGATACACTAATTAGAATCATCGATGAAGATACCCAGGCCTTCAATAGAGTAATGTCCGCCTTTTCTTTACCTAAAAAGACTGAGGAAGAAATAAAAATAAGGGACGAGGCCATTGAAAAGGCAAGTCAGGAAGCTTCTTTAGTACCTCTAAAAGTGATGGAACTTAGCGAAAAGCTCGTTGAGATCGCAAAGAAAATCGCAGAAAAGGGAAATAAGAATGCACTGAGCGATGCTGGATGTGCGCTGATTCAGGCAAGAAGCGCCTGTGAGGGGGCATACCTCAACGTCATGATAAACCTGAAAAGCCTTAAGGACGAAAACTTTAAAAAGGAAGTCTCAAGGAAGGCCGAAAGCATACTGATGAGTGTAAGGAAAGAGGTTGAAGAGAATCTAAAAAAGATTGAGGAAACTCTGAAGAGTTAATAGCGCAAAAAATTTCACATCTTTTCCAGTTTCTGGCAAGATTTCCGACTTCCTTATGTGGAATGTAGAATTTTATCCGATGAAAATAAAAGAGCTCCCAGAAGAAGCAAGACCAAGAGAGAAACTAATGTTATTCGGCCCCTCCTCGCTCAAAAACTATGAGCTCCTTGCCTGTGTCTTAGGAAAAGGGACTGTAAAAGAAGATGTTATCACGCTTTCTAAAAGGATTATAGAGCAATACGGAAACAGTCTGTTTTTACAAAATTTTAAAGTTAAAGACTTCCAGGAGTTATTCGAAATAGGGTTTGTTCAAGCATGCCAGATCACCGCTATGGTTGAACTCTCGAGGCGACTTTTTAAGGAAAAATCGACAAACCAGTTTTTAAAGCCTCAGGATGTGTTTGAATACTGTAAGAACATGCAATTTTTGAAAAAGGAGCACTTAAGAGGGCTGTTTTTAGACGTGAAAAATAAGCTTTTGAGAGATGAGATAATCTCGGTCGGTACTGTGGATAGAACTCTCTCCCACCCTCGGGAGATTTTCCGTCCCGCCATAGAGGTTTCCGCCGTTTCCTTTATTCTCGTTCATAACCATCCGTCCGGCGATCCCACCCCCTCAGTGGAGGACATTGAATTTACAAAGAAAATTAAACAGGTTTCCGAAATCATGGAAATTGATTTCCTCGATCATATCATCATCGGTGACAACATCTTCGTGAGTTTAAAGGAGCTACTCAAGCTCTAAAACTTTGTAAATTCAGACCTTAGATTTTAAAATTTCCCTATGAAAAGATTGTGGGCGCCCTGGCGCATGGAATACATAAGAGTTGCAAATAAAACAAAGGGCTGCATTTTTTGCGAAAGAAATCAATTTGTTTTAAAAGAAACTCCTCATGCCTTTGCTATGTTGAATCTCTTCCCTTACAATCCAGGCCACTTTATGGTGGCCCCCAAAAGGCACATCAAAGATACAACGGAGCTAACCCTCGACGAAATTAAAGAGATCTTTGAACTGATAAACCTTGGAATTGAGGCACTGAAGAAAGAGGCAAGCCCCGATGGCTTCAACATTGGAGCAAACATCGGGAAAGTGGCCGGTGCAGGATTTGAAGGGCATCTTCACTTTCACATAGTCCCAAGATGGAACGGCGATACCAACTTTATGCCCGTAATAGGAGAAGTTAGGGTCGTTCCTGAAGGGATAGAAAAAACCTATGAAAAACTCAAAAAATACTTTGAAAGCGAGGAATAAACATGCCTTTTGCCACCGTTGAAGAAGCCATTGAAGATATCAGGCAAGGTAAAATTGTAATCGTCGTTGACGATGAAGATAGAGAAAATGAGGGCGATTTTGTCGTAGCAGCGGAAAGAGTCACTCCCGAACATATCAATTTTATGACAAAGGAAGGGAGGGGACTCGTTTGCTTGGCATTACCGGAAGACAGATTCCACGAGCTGGAATTGGACCTGCCCATTTCAAACACCTCAAAACATGGAACCAACTTCGGAATCCCAATAGATGCCAAGGAAGGTACTACGACGGGAACCTCTGCCTTTGACAGAGCTTTAACCATCAGATTTGCCATTGATAAAACTAAAAAGGCGGATGATTTTGCAAAACCCGGACACGTTTATACCCTAATGGCTAAAAATGGCGGAGTTTTAAGAAGGGCTGGGCACACTGAGGCCTCCGTTGATCTGGCAAGGTTAGCAGGTCTTTACCCTGCCGGAGTAATTTGCGAGATTATGGATGAAGACGGCAGTATGATGAGGTTGCCTAAACTGGAAAAACTGGCAGAGAAATATAACCTGAAGATTATAACGGTAAAGGATATCATTGCCTACAGGATGAGGCACGAAAAATTGGTAGAAAAAATCGCAGATGCCAATTTACCAACCAAGTGGGGACAATTCCGCATCGTAGGATATAAAGACAAATTGACGGGGGAAGTCCATGTTGCCCTTGTTAAGGGAAACATTAAGGAAAAAGACAGTGTATTAGTTAGGGTTCACTCAGAGTGCTTGACGGGTGACGTTTTTGGATCTTATCGATGCGATTGCGGCGATCAGCTACACAAAGCAATGGAAATGATAAACAATGAAGGCACCGGTGTTCTCCTTTATATGAGACAGGAAGGCAGAGGAATAGGCCTTGAGAACAAACTAAAAGCCTACCAGCTTCAAGATCAGGGTTACGACACCGTTGAAGCAAACGAAAAACTTGGTTTCCCCGCAGATTTAAGAGATTACGGCATAGGGGCGCAGATCCTTGTAGACCTTGGCCTTAAAAACATCAGATTAATGACCAACAACCCTAAAAAAATCGTAGGGCTTGAAGGCTTTGGCTTAAAGGTTGTTGAGAGAGTTCCAATCGTTATAAAGCCAAGGCCTGAAAACCTGAGATATCTTATGGTAAAAAAAGAAAAGTTAGGGCACCTCTTCAATGAAGAGGATTTTGAAATAACAGGAGAGTAAAAATGGAATACATTGGTGAAATTTCGGGAAAGGGAAAAAAAGTGGCCATAGTGGTCTCAAGATTCAACGAATTTGTGACGGAAAGGCTTGTAAAAGAGGCCGTTGAAGAACTGATTCAGAACGGAGTAGAAAAGAACGACATCGACGTTTACAAAGTACCGGGGTCCTTCGAAATCACCGTTGTAATAAAGAGATTGCTGGAAAAGAAAAAATATCACGGTATATTAGCCCTCGGTGCGGTCATAAGAGGCGACACACCCCACTTTGAGTACGTGGCCGGCGAAGTTACAAGGGGAATTGGAAGATTAACCCTCGACTATGGAATCCCCATTGCCTTTGGAATCATTACAGCCGACACTATGGATGACGCCATTGAGAGGGCAGGAGGAAAGAAAGGTAACAAAGGAAGGGATTCGGCAAGGGCGCTTCTCGAAATCCTTGGTCTCTTAGAAAAAGCCCAGCTTTAATGATAAAAGAAGGGGATTTTGTTATTCTCCACGGTGGGCGGAAGGCCCACTATTTTCTTCAATACAAACCAGGCCTAAAATTTTCCTCCCACCTCGGAGAAATTATTCTAAAAGAGGGACTTAAATACGGGGATGTCATTGAGTCCCATACAGGTCATAAATTTCTGGTATTGAAACCCTCCACCTCCGACCTGATTTTAAACATTAAGAGAAAAACCACGATTATGTATCCCAAGGATATCGGTTATCTAATCCTTGAAACAGGGCTGAGAGAGGGTTCCATCGTGGCTGAAGTGGGTTCTGGTTCTGGCGGACTAACGGTGGTTCTTGCCAGCATAGTCGGCGACAGGGGCAGGGTATACTCCTTCGAAAGGCGGGAGGAGTTCCACAAACTGGCAAAGGAAAACATTGAAAAATACGGACTCTCCGAAAGGGTGACCTTTTTCCTTAGAGATGTAGCAAAAGAGGGTTTCGGAGTAACCGAAGTAGATATCATTTTCGTAGATGTCCCTGAACCATGGGAAATTGTTAGGTGGGCTAAGGAATCTTTAAAAGGAGGTGGATTCTGGGCTTCCCTCTCACCAAACCTTGAACAGGTTCAAAAAACGGTATTCGAACTTTCAAATCACAATTTTGCCCTGATAAAGACCGTTGAAATTCTTGAAAGGGAGATTCTTGTGAGAGAAGTGGGCACAAGGCCAAAAGAGATTATGATCTCCCACACCGGCTACCTAACCGTCGCAAGAAAGGTAAATCTTTAACCCCGCCCTTCAAGGAAAAATTTATGTAAACACAAAGTAAAGCCAATTAGTCCTTACTCTGCTGATTCAAATTCACAAGCTCACCTAACATAATTACCTTTTAAAATTCCGTCTTAGAAGTGAAATTAAAACCTTTAACTAAAAGCGCGGGCATATACATAGCAAAACTTGCCTCTTCACCCACAACCCTCTTGCCTTTTCCTATGTCGATGAGACTTGCCAAAACACGAGCTGGGGACTCGTTGAATCTAAGGTTCTTAACAGGATACTTAATCTCGCCCTTTTCAATATAGAAAAGGCCATCCCTCGTCATACCCGTTATAGTTATACTCTTTCTGTCAACGTAACGGATGTACCAGAACCTCGTAACCAAGAGCCCTTTCTCCACCTGTTTAACGAGATCATTAACTGATTTTTGAGAGTCTTCGAAAATCATCGCAAAGGGCCGACCTGTTGGTTTTTTATTTTGCTTCATAGCCCAATAGCGGTCATAGTAAAGATTCTCCAACACGCCTCTTTTTATCCAGTCTATCCTTCTAAGTAAAAGACCGTCACTATCAAAGGGAATGGAAGGATTTAAAGGAGACATGGGATCTGAGTACATGTTCACCCTTTCGTCGAAGATCTTCTGACCAAGTTTACCTGAGAAATAGGTGATTCCCTCATCTGCCCCCCTTGCATCCATCGTCCACAACATAAAAACAAGAAAGTCCGCAACGGCAAGAGGTTCCAGCACCACATCGTACTGGCCTGGTTCTAAGTCCCTCGGATTCTGACCTAAAAGGGCCTTCTCCTTTGCAATCTTGTAAATTTCTTGAGGCACAAGATTTTTCACATCTTCCTGCTGATCACTTGCATATCCAGAAGAAGTCTCCGTTTGAACGGTGTTTGAAAAACTGGCCATTGTCGTCTCGTAATAAGCCTCAAGGCCATTGGAATTAAAAACCCCATATTGGTAGAGACCATTGGTAAAGAGCCCTGCCACTTTTAGATTATTCCTTTTTGCATCCTCAAAGATCTCTTTTAAAATCTCCGCCTTGCTCTTCGGAGAGAGTTCTTCTGTCTCTTTAAAGGCTCGGGAGATAAGAGGTATATCCTGTTTTTCTACCGGTGGAACGTACTCGGGGTCCTCTACACTACTCTTTGCGATGTCCATAGCCCTTGAGAGAATTTCGCCAACCTTAAGGTCCTCATTTAGGGTTACCTGGACCGCTCCTGTCTTTTTTCCAAGATGGACCTTAAGGGTCAATTGAGTAATATCCTTTGCCATATTTTGAGTAATTCTTGACTCGCCAAAACGGGTATTATCCTCTTTTAAGCGGTAAAAAAAGACCTCTGTATGGTCTGCCCTTGAATTTTCAATGATCTTCTTTGCCACATCTCTAAATTTTTCCATCATCTTCTACCCCTCCCCACTTTTACATTTCTAAACCTGGCATAAGGTGCACCGTTGGTCATCTGGGCGCTCTGAGTGGGCTCGCCCTTTCCACAGGTTAGGAACCCCCTTGGTTCCCAGAACCTTTCGTCGGTGACACCATCCATGGAATTCCAGAACTGGGGTGTAATAGATTGATAAATTACATTTTTCAAAACTCTGCCTTTTTTACCATCTTTGATTTCGTAGAACATATCACCACCAAACTGGAAGTTGAGCCTCATCTGGTCTATGGAAAAACTTCCCCTTCCTTCGATATAGATCCCTTTTTTAACACCCGCTATAAGGTCTTCAGGGGTTACTGGATCTTTGCCTGGCATGAGACAGAGATTGGGAATTCGGTTTATAGGGAAGGAGGCGAAGCTATCAGCCCTTGCAGAGCCCCTTGATCTCGGAAAGCCAAGAATCGAGGCAACTTCCCTTGTGGAACTGTAGTCCACTAAGATACCTTCTTTGATTATAAACCATTTCTGGCACTCAACCCCCTCATCGTCATAACCTGTTGTGGCAAGACCCCCAGGCAATGTATTATCAGCAATGAAGTTAACAAGGGGAGAGCCGTATCTAAAATTGCCGAGTTTTTCAGGTGTCGCAAAGCTTCTTCCAGCGTAGTTGGCCTCATAACCCAGCACCCTATCGAGCTCCGTTGGATGGCCAACAGATTCGTGGATCGTTAGAGAAAGGTGCGCAGGGTCAAGAACAAGGTCCATTATTCCCTCATCAGGTTCATCGGCGTAGAGTTTCATAACCGCTTCATTTGCAATCCTTTCAGCATTATCCAAAAGTCCAAGGCTTTTAATATGTTCATATCCCTTGTTGAGTGGATAATCTTGAAAACTGCGGGATTGGGAATCGTTGTTGCCAACTGCAAAAGCGGTATAGCCCGCATTGGATGTAAAAATGGTAGTCTCAATTAAAGAACCCTCGGTGGAGGCGAAGACCTGGTCTCTCCTGCGGAATTCCATGTGGGAGAAGGTTTTAACAATGCCTTTAACCTTCAGCATCCTTTCATTAATCCGGTAAAGAAGGTCAATCTGCTCTTCCAAAGGGACTGAAAATGGGTCAATTTCAATGGGTGTAACGTATTTGTCGATATGTACTGGTTCCGGTGCGAGTTTGACCTTGTAATCCCCCCTTACCATGCTGGATGCCTTAGCAATTTCAATAGCCCTTTTAAGGACAGCCTCGATCTCATCCTTTGTTACCTTTGTAGAAGAAGCAAATCCCCACGCCCCATCGTAGAGTACCCTTATTCCCAATCCGAATCTTTCCTCATCCACAATGGCCTTGGGACTGAGATCCTGGAAAAAGAGATCTCGAATGCGATAACGGCCGATTCTTATATCGGCATACTCAATCTTTTCACTTTTCGCTATATCCTGAAAATATTGTGCCAACTCTTTCATAAACCCTCCTGGACTATTTATATAGTTCACAATGCGAACAATCAAATTTTGGCAGGACACGTTAGAAATACGAACAACTGGATTTATCATATTGTGCAGTGAAAAAGAGACTCGGCTTGCGAATCTCAACCACCTTTAGGTCCCTCAAATATTACAATTTCCGACTCTACTTTATCGGTCAATCCATTTCCCTCATCGGAACCTGGATGCAAAGGGTAACAGTGCCATGGGTAGTTTATAGATTAACTGGCTCTTCCCTTCTCCTTGGAGTTTCGGGGTTTGCCAGCCAGCTTCCCACCTTTCTCTTTGCACCCTTTGCAGGAACCGTAGTTGACAGAGTAAATCGATACAAATTGCTCTTCATTACCCAGAGTATTGCAATGGCTCAGGCCCTTGCCCTGTATATTCTCTACGTGACCCACCACATAAGCGTACCCCTTATAATTTTTCTCAATACGATCCTTGGCACGGTCAATGCCTTTGATATGCCCGCAAGACAATCCCTCCTTGTTTATCTCGTGGAAGGGAAAGAAGACCTGAACAATGCCATTGCCTTAAATTCTTCGATGGTAAATTTGGCAAGACTTGTGGGACCCTCCATAGCAGGAATTATCATTTCCACAAAAGGAGAGGCTACCTGTTTCCTCATTAACGCTATAAGCTACCTATTCGTAATAGTGTGTCTAATTTTGATGAAACTCAATCTCCCTGAACCCCAAAGGACATCCCAGCATATCATTGAGGACCTAAAAGAAGGAATCTCTTATATTAGACAAAACAGTACCCTCTCCCATGTGATTGTCCTTCTTGCCATTGTAAGCCTGATCGGGATGCCCTATACCGTTCTGTTACCTGTTTATGCGAAAGAGGTCCTAAGAGGTGGCGCCCACACCTATGGATTCTTAATGGGATGTTTAGGTGCGGGTGCCTTAGTAGGAGCCCTTTCTATGGCTTCAAGGAAAAGCGTTAAAGGAATCGGTAAAACAATTCCTTACGCCTGCTTGACCTTTGGCAGTGCCCTAATTTTCGTTTCCTTTGCAAGCAAATTCTACATTGCAGCCGCGTTAATAGCAATAGCCGGTTTTGGAATGGTTTCAGAGACGATCACCAGCAATACCGTTTTGCAGATAACAACAGAAGAGAAAAAGAGAGGTAGGGTTATGAGCTTCTATACCCTCGCCTTTAACGGTATGACGCCCTTTGGAAGCCTCCTTGCAGGATGGTTATCCCAGAACTTCGGGGTCAGAAAAGCCTTCTTAATCAGCGGACTTGTGCTGATTGCTGGAGGGCTTTTCTTTTACAGTAAAATGAAAGATTTCAAGGAAAAAGAGTACTTTTAAAGGATTTAGACCCTTTAGAAAATTTAACGGCTCTCAGCTTTTTGGCCCCTTCCCATAAAAGTTAAATTGCTCGTAGTCCTAACATTTCCCGCCTCATCCACATAAAATTCACCGCCGTATGGATCCTTAGGAATGGAACTCAAGAAACCAGTTTTAACAAGTTCCTCAAGATTTACCGGATTCCTTCCCATTTTTTCCCTGAAAGCCTCCACCGCTTTCTCGATAGTGTAAATTGCTTCAAGGGCCTCCAGCCTTATTTTAAGGTTCTTCCTCCAGCCCTCATCCCTTGTGTTTTCTAACATGTTCTTTACAATAGCGATGGCCATTTCCGTCCTTCCAGAAGCGTAGAGTAACTTTGCTGCAAGATGAGCATAAAAAGGCCTTCCAGAGAGTTCACTGGCTTTTATAAGATAATAAGCACCCTGCCCCGAATCCTTCAAAAAGTAGAAATAATTGAATCCAAGGTAAAGGTAGAAAATCCACCTCTGGGGATAATACTCAATACCCTTCTCAAGAAAGCTGTTAGCCGTTTCAACATCATTGAAGTCCCAGGCAAGGTATCCATTGGCAATGTAGTAAATATCGTAGTAGTAAGGGCAAAGTCTTGTAACAACCTCGGTTGTTCTCACAATAGGATCTTTGGCAAAGGTAGGTACGCTTAAATATTTTTCCGAAAGTTTTCCCAAATAAACCCTTAATGAAAGGGTATAATAGAAGGCTTTTAAGAAGCTAAACTCAAAACTCGACCACTTTTCAAAACCAGGGCGCGCGTAGAGCCTGAAGCTTTCCGACTCTTCACTTTTAAAGTGGCTCCTCACCTTCGTATCAAAGATGAAGTTTACAAAAACCAATGAGGCTAAAAGGATTAGAAGGCTGAAAATCCAGGTCTTTCTTTTCATTTCAATTTACAGTATCTCTTTTCTTTCAAAAAGAACCACGGCAAGGCAAAGGACGACAAGGCCGTAAAGGATACCGTAAACAGCTGACAGTGCAAGGAAAGTAGGATTTATCCCCACATTGTAAATGAAATTAGTCTTTAAATCAAAGAGGGCGAGATTGGGGAAAAGATAGCGCGCAATGTTTATAATTACCTTAGAAAATGCAGGCATATTCGTTCCCATTCGCGTTCTGAGAAATTCCGAAACTTCGTCAATTGTGTGACCAACAATGTAAGTTCCAACTACACCAAACATTGAGACAACTGCCCTTGATGTCAGAGAAATAAAGAAGAGAGCAAAGGCCACAAGGATCTGAATTTCAATAAGGAGAAAAACACCGTAAAGAAAGTAATACCCAGCGTAGAAAGGGGCATCGGGCCTTACCCTGGAAAAATAACAGATAAATGGGAAAAGCAGAACAAGAACAAGGTAAATCAAAAAGGCTGAAAAAGCAAAAAAGCCCACATATCTTCCAACTACATAATCCTTCCGCCTAATGGGAAGGGAAATCACATATTGCAGTGTCTTTCTCTCAAGGTCAGTCTGGATTAAGCCCAAAATCAGAAAGAGCAGAAGAATTAAAACCACAGAATTAGCAAAGGAAAGGGCAAATCCCGTCAGTATCCGAGGTATTTCAAACATCGTAAAACTGTAGAGCACAGGCATTCCAACCATTGCAAGAAGAAGGAGTACAAGGATTATGTAAAAACTCCTCTCCCTCAGAGCCTGCTTAAAGGTGATTTTGGCAATTTCAAGAGCTCGCTTCATAGTCCTCTAAGGTTTCGATAAACTCCTCCTCAAGACTTTCCACCTCTTTGGTTTCAACAAACTTAAGAATTTTTCCCTTATGGATGATACAAACCCTATCGCAGATCTTCTCAATATCCTCAAGGATGTGAGAGGTGAAAAAGATGGTGGCTCCATTATTTAACGCCTCGGCAATCAGGTCTCTCGCCATCTTTCTTCCAAGGGGATCAAGACCATTCAAGGGTTCGTCGAGGATGACAAGTTCGGGATTTCCAATAAATGCCTGGGCAAGGCCAAGCCTCTGTACCATACCGCGAGAATACTTTTTGATAAGCTTTCCACCATCCTTTTCAAGACCTACTTTAAAAAGCCATTTCTCTATTTCTTCTCTGAGCCTCTTTCCCGAAAGTCCCCTCAGCCTGCCAACCCAATCGAGAAGTTCAACCCCATTTAAGTTTTCATAAAAATTTGGGCTTTCCGGCAAATAAGACAATCTTCTTTTAACCTCTTCATCAAAAGGCGACTTTCCAAAAACCTTGACTTCCCCTCTATCGGGAAAAATAAGACCGAGAATAATTTTAATCGTGGTACTTTTTCCAGCACCATTAAGGCCAATAAGACCAAAGGATTTATTTTTTTCAATTTCAAAAGATATGTCTTCTAAAGCTCTGAAGGGCCTTTCGAAGAGTTCACCTTTATAAGTCTTGTAAATTCCCTTAAGTTCAAGAACTTTATCGGACATTCCAAGTATTGTCAAAATCTACGGTTCCTATTTGTGGATCAGGAAAAGCAACGTTATCCACGTGCCCCACATAACTTCGATTTTTCTTATAGTATAAAAGGGGACTATCTGAATCAACACCGTAATAAGTATCACCATCAATGTGCTTAGCAATGGCAACATATGTTATTCGATCTGCATCGGTTTTATAGCCAATATATACTTTGGTACTCGTTAAAAATCGTACACTGTCATAAGGAGCTTCCGGTAGAGTAAAAACTACTTCACCTGTTGTCATATTTCTCTGAATTAAAGGATAATGCTGGTGATCTGCATAAACAAGTTCTAAAAAAGTTCTGAAATTGGCAATATCAGCTTCTGCGGTTGAGTTAAAGGCTTTTATACGGGAATTCCAATGATATGGAATTGCAATGGATGCGAGAATCGACAGCACTGTAATTACAACAAGGAGCTCGATTAATGTGAAGGCTTTTTTAAGATTTTTCTTTAGCATAAAAACTTTGGGGGTCCCGAAGGGACCCCCAAAAATGCACCTAATTGCGTCTTTACTGAAGTGTCCAGTTTCCTACACCCGTGAAATCATCATGTTGTGGAACAGATGTTGGTGGTGCAATTTCTGCTGGAAAATCTACCCCTATGAAATTTCTGTCTCTCCAGTAGAAAATACCCTGTACATCTGAATCAGCACCAAACCCCGTATCACCCTGGGTATGGTGAGTAGACATTGTATAAGAAGAATTCTGATCGTCTGTTAAAGCCTGGAAGAAAACAGATGTGGAAAGGTTGAAAGTATCAACTGCATTCGCAGGGCCACCTGTCCAAGCAACGGCAATTTGCCCTGAATCCGGAGCACCTAAACCATCAGGATAGTGTTGCCAATCTGCAAAAAACGCTTCATACGTTGTTCTTGCATTCCTTATATCACTCTCTGCAGACCCGTTGTATGCTCTGACTCTGTATCTTGCGAACTGTGGTATAGCGATGGCGGCAAGGATCGCTATGATAGCGATCACTATGAGCAGCTCTATCAGTGTGAAGCCTTTACGCCTCATATTTTGTACCTCCTGTTTAAGGTTTTGTACTTTTCTATCTGCAAAAATTGTGCCAAAGCAAAACCCTTTATTTTCAAGGTTTTTTGCAGCCCGATTTTTTGCATTTTGCAAATTGTTTTGCAAAATGCAATTATTTTCCTTCATATCCTATCTCCTTTAACTTCCTGTAAAGGGTTGAGAGATCGATGCCGAGGATGTTAGCCGCCTCCCTTTTGTTGTAACCCGTAGATCTTAACACATTTAAAATATGCTCCCTTTCTACCTCCTTTAAGCTCTTAACTCTTCCAACCTCTGCAGGTTTTACAAGGAGTTTTTTCACATCTTCGACCTTTATCACTCTCCCCTCTTCCGCAGTAATAACCAGTTGTTCAACAAGGTGCTCCAATTCCCTTACGTTGCCAGGCCAATCATAAGATTCAAGGAGTGTAACCACCTCCTCGTCCACCTTTATTTTCTTACCGTATTTCTTAGTGAATCTGTTCAAAAAATAGTTGAACAAGAGACCAATGTCCTCCCTTCTCTCCCTCAAAGGTGGAAGGTGAATAGTCATAACATTCAGTCTGTAATAAAGGTCTTCACGGAATTTCCCCTCCTTGACGAGTTTAAGCAAATCCCTATTAGTGGCAGCGATGATTCTAACATCAACTTTCTCCTCCTTTGTAGCGCCTAAGGGAGTTATCACCTTAAAATCGAGAACCCTTAATAGTTTGGCCTGTAATTTTGGGGAGGCTTCGGAAATCTCATCCAAGAATAACGTTCCTCCCTCAGCTACTTTGAAAAGACCGTCTTTATCGTAGAAAGCACCGGTAAAAGCCCCCTTTTTGTAACCGAAAAGTTCACTTTCCACCAGTTCCTCGGGCATTGCCGCCATATTAATTGCGATGAAGGGCTTGTCCTTTCTTGGAGAATTATAGTGAATTGCCCTTGCTACCAGTTCCTTCCCGGTGCCCGTTTCCCCGTAAATAAGGCAAGTAGTATCGTAAGGCGCAATCTGCTTGATCTTATCAAGAACCTCCAGTAAAGGCTTTGACTTGCCAACTATTTCATACTCTTTTAAAAACTGAATCTCCTCTTTGAGACGAACATTCTCTTCCTTCAGGGACAGAAATCTTTCCGCACGAGTCAACGCCGCTTCAAGGTCCTGGAGTTTAAAGGGTTTAAGTAGAAAATCATCAGCCCTTCTCCTTATTGCTTCGATGGCAGAATCAAGAGTCCCGTAGGCAGTTATTAGAATTACATAGATCTCCGGATTGGCCTTTTTAATTTCACTCAGAAGGTCCATCCCACTCATTTCAGGCATCCTTAGATCCAGTATCGCAAGGTCAGGCACGATTTTTTCAAGCTCTTTAAGGGCATTCAATGGATTTTCAAAGGAAAAGACCTCATATCCAGAAGCAACAAGATACTTTTCTAAGCTAACAAGAATACCTTTATCGTCATCCACGACCAATACTCTTCTCATAGAATGCCAAACTCCAGGACTACATCCGTTCCCTTTTCCCAAAGGGAGTGGATCAAAAGATTTCCCTTGTGAGCCTTCATTATCCTCTCACAGATAGCAAGTCCAAATCCCGTTCCACCCTTTTTCGTAGAAAAAAAGAGCTCCTTAGCCCTCTTGAGGGTCTCACTCTCCATACCGGTGCCGTAGTCCCTCACGATAACCGTTGGACCTTTCGCAGTGTAAAGATAACCATCCACGAGTTCCATTGTTTCCTGAGGCCTTAAGAAGAAAACATCTATATACTCCCTTGTATCTGCCTCTATGCCATTACGAAAAAGATTAAGGAAAAGTTCCTCTAACTTTGTGCCATCGGCCGTTATAATAAAGTCGGGTGGCACATAGTTTCTAAGGTTGTAATTACCTTGATAGAGCTTTACTACATTATCGAACGCCCTATTTATAACCTCGGCAACCTTTACTTCCGAAATCCTGAGTTCAGGAATTTTTGCATATTCCAAAAAACGATTTACTACTTCTGAAAGTCTCTCGGCATCGTACATTACACTTTTTAAAAGCTGCTCATCGGGATTGACTTTCTTTGACAAAATAAGCTCCATCGCCATATTGATAGCCTGGACTGGATTACGGATTTCATGGGCAAGATTGGCCGAAAGTTCACCGAGGAAGGCAAGCCTTTCCAGTTCCCTCCTCTCCTCTTCAAGTTTCTTCACCTCACTTAAATCCTGAAATACCACCGTCCTCGTGCCATCATCCAGAATCTTTACTGAATAACCGAGGGTTTTGTTTCCTACTTTAACTTCGCTTCTTAGAGTTGAAGGCTCCTCTAAAACAAAGCGAAGAAACTCTGACAATTCCTCTTCGGTCAAAATCTCTTTTGCGCTTCTGTTGGCGAAAAGGATTTCTCCTTTTGGTGAAACTGTTAAAATCCCGCTGGGTACGGTGTTTAAAATCTCTTCACTGGAAAGACGATACTTTATAAAATCCCTTTCCTGACGTTTTAAAAGATTACTGAAATAAAGGGTAACACCCGTTAAAGAGGCAAAGATCAAAGCATAAACCAGGAAATAGGTCAGATTCTTTGTAAAGGGAGAAGGCATTATGAAAAATTGCTCTCCCGGGACACGATATTGAAATTGGGTCAAAAGATAAAGCAAAAGAAGGGCAATAAGTGTTTGAACTACTCCCCCTCTTAACCCTTGAAAATAAACTACAAACACTAAAGGCAGCACAAAGAGGGAAGTGATCCTCGACTCGATTCCTCCTGTAGCGATAGACATAATTGTTATCACAACATCGAAGAGGATTAGGGAAATCCAGAAGGGCAAAGCGGTCTTCCTCGGGAATGCAAAGTACAAAGTCAGATTGAGCAGTATCGTAAGAAAAGAAATAGCTAAGAATAGTTTGATTACTGGCTCAATACCGATGCCCTTCAAATAAATAAGAGCAACTAAGGATATGAACAATACTACAAAAGAATTAACGCTTAAAAAATACCTTAGTTCTCGCCTTCCCAGCAAGTTATTTTATTGTACCTGCGAGTCCGAAAATAGGCAGATACATTGCAATGAGCATCCCGCCGACGAAAACACCGATAATAACGATCATTAATGGCTCAATGGTTGACGCCAATGTTGATACCGCCGTATCTACTTCGTCGTCATAAAAGTCTGCGATCTTAGACAACATTTCTCCAAGCCTTCCACTCTCTTCTCCAACGGAGATTAGGTGTACTACAAGGGGAGGGAAAATGCCCACCTCTTGAATAGGCTTTGTTATTGTCTCACCTGCTGCGATCTTTTGCGCCACCTTTTCCAATCCCTTTTCCAGAACCTTATTTCCACTTGCTTTACCTGTAATCTTTAAACTCTGTAAAATCTCCACACCACTTGATATAAGAATGGAAAAGGTCCTCGCAAAACGAGCAACAGCTACTTTCTTAATTAGAGGGCCGAAGATAATTACCCTCATAAGAAAGTTATCCCAAACGAATTTACCTTGTTCGGTGCGAATGAACCGCCTGAGAATTATAATTGCAGCAATAATTGCGCCCAAAATGATTAGAAAATACCTCTGTAAGAATTTACTCAGTCCAATTACAAAAAGAGTAGGGCCTGGTAACTTTGCACCCACATCCTCGTACATTTTTGCGAAAGATGGTATAACAAAGAGCAACATTGCAGTAGAGACGACAACCAAAACCATGAAAACCACCGCCGGGTAAGCCATAGCAGAAACTACTTTCCTCCTTATGGAATCCATCTTCTCATAAAAGGTTGCCGCCTGCTTTAGCGTATTCACAAGCTGACCGGATTGTTCACCCACAGTAACCATCTGAACAATTAAATCAGGGAATATCTTGGGATGCTCTTTCAAAGCCTCACCAAGGCTCTTACCGCCTTCTACATCCCGCTTTACCTTGAGTATTGTATCTCTTAACTTTCTCTTCTCTGTCTGCTCACTGAGAATTTCAAGGGCACGGGTCATGGAAACTCCCGCTTCAATCATAACTGCAAACTGTCTGCAAAAGATCGCTAAATCTTTAAAGCCCGGCTTTCCTCCGAAGGGCAAGCTGAATCCTCTTCTTTCCTCCTCAATTTTAACAACCATTAGTCCGACATTCCTGAGCCTTGCTACTACTTCGTCACTGCTTCTGGCATTTACCACGCCCGTTCTTATCTTTCCCTCCTTATCTTTTGCAGTATATATAAAACGTGCCATAAAAAACCTCCTTTTATCTTCCTGCTCTGGGTACCGTACTTACCATCTTTTTCAATTCCTCAGGTCGAGGTGAGGCAAGTAACGCAGTCTGGAGAGTTATAAGACCCTGCATAAACAGACTTGCTAAGGACATATTCATTGTCTGCATTCCGAAGGCCTGGCTTGACTGTATAATACTGTACATCTCGTGAGTCCTGGATTCGCGGATGAGAGTTTGAACAGCAGGTGTAGCAAGCAACACTTCCGCTGCAAGCACCATCCCTTTTCCACCAGCCCTTGGAAGGAGCTTCTGAGAAATCACCGCTTCAAGCACACTGGCAAGTTGAACCCGCACCTGATCCTGTTGGTAAGGAGGAAATACATCGATGATTCTGTTCACCGATTCAATGGCGGTACCTGTGTGCAATGTTGCAAGGACTAAGTGGCCTGTTTCTGCGGCAATCAAGGCAGACTGAATAGTTTCAAGGTCTCTCATCTCACCCACCATTATCACATCAGGATCTTGCCTTAGGACATATTTCAGAGCGGTGGCAAAAGATTTAGTATCCTGTCCTACTTCCCTCTGAGCAATCACCGCCTTTTTGTTTCTGTGAAGATACTCAATGGGGTCTTCAAGGGTTATAATATGGCAGGCCCTCATCTGGTTTATCCTATCAATCATCGCAGCGAGGGTTGTTGACTTGCCACTTCCCGTTGGACCCGTAACCAGGATCAATCCTTTGTCCTTTTCAACTAAGGATTGGACCACTGGGGGCAAACCAAGGGATTCTAAGGGTGGTATTTTGAATGGAATTCTCCTTATTGCGCAGGCTACCGTACCCCTCTGGAAGAAGGCATTGCATCTAAACCTTGATAAACCCTCGATAGAGATTGCAAAATCAAGTTCCAGTTCATTCTCTAATTTTGCTCTCTGGCTTTCAGAAAGAAGGCTGTACACGAGATTTTTCACCTCAAGGGGTGTAAGGACCTTGTATCCTGAAGGTACAAGTGTCTTGTCGATTCGGAAATAGGGCTCTGCTCCTGCTGATAGATGCAAATCGGTTGCATTTCGCCTTACCATTTCTTCTAAAAGTTCTTTTATTGTAACATCGGGCATAAATTATCCCTCCATTGTTACCCTAATAACTTCCTCAAGGGAAGTTATTCCTCTCTGGAACTTGAGGAGGGCAGCTTCTCTCAAGGTCAACATGCCCTCTTCCCTTGCTTTTTCCCTAATTTCATGAATTGGACGCTGTTCAAGGATCATCTCCCTTATGGATGGAGTGACCAACATAACTTCGTAAATACCTTCTCTGCCTTTATATCTGGAGCCACGACAAACATCACAGTTCCCTTCACCCTCACCATATACAACCTTACCCGCCAGAAAACTCGGATCTAAGCCAACTAACCTAAGTTTTTCTGCATTGGGTTGAACAGGCTTCTTGCACTGCGGACAAAGTTTCCTAACCAAACGCTGAGCCATTACCAAGATCAACGAATCTGCAATGAGGTAAGGCGGAATCCCCATGTCAACAAGACGGGCAATGGTACTTGGGGCATCATTGGTATGCAAAGTAGAAAGTACTAAGTGACCCGTTAATGCCGCCTTAACTGCAATAGAGGCAGTCTCACTGTCACGAATCTCTCCCACCATTATGATATCTGGGTCTTGACGCAGGAAGGACCTAAGGGCCGCAGCAAAGGTTAGCCCAATCTCCTCCTTAACCTGAACCTGGTTGATTCCTTCAAACTCAAATTCTACTGGGTCTTCCGCGGTCATAATATTTACTTCTGGCTTGTTTAGAATAGAAAGGGCTGAATACAAAGTAGTAGTTTTACCGCTTCCCGTAGGACCAGTCACCAAGATCATGCCGTAAGGTCTTGTAATAGCATACTCAAACTTTTGCAAAGCATCGGGCTCAAAACCAAGCTTCTTAAGATCTAAGGTTAGACTGCTTTTATCAAGTATCCTCAAAACGACCTTCTCGCCATGCTTCACAGGAAGAGTAGAAACACGGAAATCAATAACCCTCCCCGCTTTATCCTTCATCTTGAGGTGACCATCTTGCGGCAATCTTCTCTCTTCAATTTTCAAATTAGACATGATTTTGATTACGGAAACTATACCCCGTGCGTATTTGTGTGGAGGGGGTTCTACCTCCCTCAGTGTTCCGTCGATCCTGAATCTTATTCTCAATTTTTTCTCAAAGGGCTCAATATGGATATCACTGGCCCTTCTCTCAATAGCCTCCCTCAGAAGGGTCGTCACATAACGTTGAACCGCGGAATCCTTTGCAGCTACCGTAGCATCCACTTGGTCCTCTTCTTCTTTCTCCTCAACAAACTGTAACTCTTCAACTTCGGATTCTTCAGCAAGCTCCTTCACAATTTCCGATACCTCAGACTTCTCACCATAAGCTTTTACTATTAAATTTTGAATTTTTTCAGGGCTCATCAAAAGGGGTTCAACGCTAAAATTCGTTAAAAATCTCAAGTTATCAAGAACATCCCACTTTGTAGGGTCTGCCATTGCAACAAACAAAACTCTACCCTTTCTCTTCAATGGAAATACTTCGTTCTTTTCACAAAAATCCCGCGGCACTAACTGTACAAGGGTAGGATCTATTGGTTCCTCTCCCAGTTCTGCAATTTGCACCTTAAATTCTCTCGACAGAATTTTTAAAAGTTGTTCCTCTGTCATCAACCCCATTTCTTGAATCACTTTATACGGTGACTTATTGGTCCTCTTAACCTCTTCCCTGATCTTCATTGCTGTGGCTTCATCAATCAACCTATACTTCAACAGCACTGAAACTACTTTTCCTACATCCATCCCACTCACCTCCTAAAACCGATTTCATAAACTATATAAATTTAATTCAAAATCTGGTTACTGTCAAGAACAAGCTCTTTTTTGATAAACACAGGCAACCGTTTAAAATTTTTTTTATGACACTTTTTGCCATCTTTTTCTTTTTGGTTGGACTTGCGGTCGGTAGCTTTCTTAATGTGGTCATTTACAGATTACCAAGGGGAATGTCAATAATTAAGCCACCTTCCCACTGCCCATCCTGCGGTAACAAAATCAAATTTTACGATAATATACCCTTGATTTCTTATGCCATTCTAAGGGGGAAATGCAGGTACTGCGGCGCTAAAATTTCACCTATCTATCCGGCAGTTGAGGGCTTAACAGGCATAGCCTTTTTACTCATTTATCTTAAATTTCATTTTAACACCCTCATTGCCCTCAAATTTATGATACTTACTGCACTTCTTGTAGCCATTTCTTTTATCGACTTTAAAGAAAAGGTCATCTTTGATAGCCTGACCGTACCGTGGATTGGCATTGGACTCTTACTTACCTTACTCCTTAAAGACATTCCCTTTCTAAATGCACTCCTCACCACGGTTATCTCGGGCTTTTTATTCTGGATTTTAAGGCTCAGTTTTTCCAAAATTCTTAAAAGAGAAGCTATGGGCGAAGGAGACATCCTCCTCATCATGCTCATAAGCGCTTTTACGGGATTCAAAGGAGCCTATTTCTCTATGCTCTTTGGTTCGATTCTTGCACTCCTTGCGCATTTTATCTTCCCGGATAAAATAAAAGATGAGATACCCTTCGGTCCTTTCCTTTCTCTTGGTGCCTTTATCGGTATTTTTACCCTTTAAAAGGGGGAAATTATGGAAGGCAAGGTTTTAGCCTGTTGCATAGCAGACAAGAAGGGGGTACCAAAACGGGAGGTTCCGGAAATAACACTCGTGGAGAACTTTGGGGTTTTAGGGGATATCCACGCAGGTGGCGAGAGACAGGTGAGTCTCCTTGCTAAAGAAAGTGTTGAAAAATCCGGGCTTAAGGTTCCACCAGGGGCCTTCGGTGAAAATATCCTCGTAGAGGGAGTTAATTTAAGCGAAATCCAGATTGGAGACAAAATTATAATCGAAGACACACTCTTAGAGGTAACCCATAAGGGGAAAAAGTGCCACACAAAGTGTGCGATCTTCTACAAGACTGGTAAATGTATAATGCCTGTGGAAGGTGTTTTCGCAAAGGTTTTAAAGGGTGGTAAAATCAAAAAGGGAGCAGTGGTAAAGATTGAAAAGTAAAGCAAAATTCTTGTTCAGACTTCTGCTCTCTTTGAGCATCTTTGTTTTTGCGACCAATCAGGTCATTTATGGAGTTGAGAACCGGGACCTTATTATTCTCGTCATAGCCGCCGTCATTGGATTAATTTTTGCGCAATATTCTATTTTAAACTTAACCTACCTCTTCGCTAAACATGAATTAGAGCACATTAACGGTAAGCTTCTCATTAAAGTTGGCAACCTTGAAGCCTCTGTAGAACCTTCAAAAATCGCTATTTATAGAATCAAAAATATCGGCTTTCTCTTGCTAAAAGACGCCGATGTTAAGCTTTCTAAGTATCCATTCCTTGCAAACTTTATCGTAAAATCGCCCTTCTTGTTCCACTTTTCCTTCTTCGGGTGTCACTCCTACCCCATGTTTTTTAGAGATAACAAAGCACTTGAGAAGTTTCGTGAAATAAATAGAAACGTTTTTGGCGAAGAAATAGTGATAAGCGCAGAGCTACTAAGTTTAAAGGAAATCAGTGCCTTTCTTCAAGACCATACTCTTTGATTTTCAATCTCAGGGTATTCCTGTGAATTCCCAGAAGTTCTGACGCCTTAGACAAATTCCAGTCCACAAGCTCAAGTACCCTTCGAATATGCTCTTTTTCAACATCCTTTAGTTTCATAGAGACAGATTCACCGATTTGAGGCAAAAAGAGGAGGTCTCTTGTAATAAATTCGCCCTTACATAACACGCAAGCTCTCTCAATCACATTTTGTAATTCTCTTACATTTCCAGGCCACTTATAAAGTAAAAGAGCGGACTGTGCCTCCTCGGTAAAACCTTTTATAGGCTTATTAAGTTCTCTGCTAAACTTCTTTAGAAAGTAATGGGCAAGGGGGATTATATCCTCCACCCTTTCCCTTAAAGGCGGAATTTTGATGTGAAAGACGTTAATTCTATAGTAGAGATCCTCCCTAAAAGCGCCTTCTTTGACCATTTTTTCAAGATCTCTGTTGGTTGCAAACAGATATCTTACATTGATCTTCTTCGTTTTCGTAGAACCAAGCCTTGTAACCTCTTTATCTTCAAGAACTCTTAGAATCTTTGCCTGTAAAAGGGGAGACAGTTCACCGACTTCGTCTAAGAAAAGGGTACCGCCATCGGCAAGCTCTATCTTCCCGGGCTTTTCCGCCACAGCACCAGTAAAAGCCCCCTTCTCATAACCAAAAAGTTCTGCCTCTAACAGCGTCTCTGGTATCGCCGCGCAGGATATAGGCACAAAACTTCCAATCCTTCCCGAATGTTCGTGGATAAATCTTGCGAGCACCTCTTTCCCCGTTCCACTTTCACCAGTTATCAAAACAGAAGTATTGGCAGGGGCGACTTCTTTCGCCATCTCAATAATCTCTTTCATCGGTTTTGATTCTGCTATAATAGTTCCTTTTGAATACCTTATCTCACTCTCAACTTGCTCCAATTTTCGAATCAAGGCAAGTTTTTCATCAACGTGTTTCAACTTTAGCAGAAGTTCCTCTAAATTCAGGGGCTTTAAAAGGTAGTCATAGGCACCTTTCTTCATTGCCTCCACTGCACTGCTGACATCGCCATAGGCGGTAACAATAATAAATTCTACTCGAGGATTTAAAGCCTTAACCTTTTGAAGTAAATCAATACCACTCAAACCTGGCAGTCTTAAATCGGAAATTACCACATCCACAGAGTTTTTTTCTAAAAAATCAAAGGATTCTTCTGAAGACTCAAAATCAAAGACGATGTATCCCTTCTTCCTCAGAAAATCCGAGAGGATCCACCTCTCACTTTTATCGTCTTCAACAACGGCGATCCTTAGCATAAGGAATCCTCATAACTACTACTGTACCACGGTCCTTCACACTTTTTAGAATTAATTCACCACCGTGGGCTTCTACCACCTTCCTCACGAAGAATAATCCAAAACCGGAACCCTTTGCCTTAGTTGTGTAAAAAGGATTACCTGCCTTCATCAACTCTTCTTTGCTCATCCCCACGCCGCTATCCCCAACGATAACATCTACAAACTCGCCCTTCGAAACGAGCGCCACCTTAATTTCTCCATTCTGTGAAACCGCCTCTACAGAATTTCTTATCAAGTTTCTCAATGCCTCTTTAAAACGAAATCTGTCTATTAAAATTCTCGGACAGGCTTTATAAACGGTTCTGAAAGCGATCTCCCGAGCCCTAAACTCAGGGAGGAACTCCGCAAGAACCTCTTCGACTATTTCGCAAAGATCAACGCATTCCCAGTTTATCTTTAAAGGTGCCATAATGGAGACAAAACGGTTTACAATTTCCTTAATCTTCTCCGTCTCCTTAGACAAAATAGTTAGAAGCTCCCTCGATTCCATCTCAGGCTGGATTACAAATTCAGAACTTAGCCTTTGAACGATCATACTTATCGAATTGAGGGGATTCTTTATTTCATGAGCCACCTGGGCAGACATTTCTCCAAGGAGCTCAATCCTCTCGGCCCTCTCAACCTTCTCTTCAAAAACCGTGCTTTCTACAATTAACAAGGTTGCCACCCTTTTATTGTTGTGGGAAAGGACTGGGACCGCGGTATATCTGAGCCTTTTAAGGGTATCCTTCTTAACGTAAACTTCCAAGACCGGTAAATCGGGCAAGATTTCACTTAACTTTAATTCCCTCGCTTTCTGTTTTGAAACCCTTAAAATTCTATAAAACTCTTCATTGGCAAAGATGAGACTGTCATCCTTTGCAAAAATTGCCACCCCAAGGGGTACATTACTTAGAAGGGTGTCAAAGCTTGAAAGTTTGAGCTGAAGGCGTTTCCTTGAATAGATAAGAGAAAGCGCAATATAAAGGAGTACGAACAAAAGGAGATGAAGAAATGCGAGATTTCTTACAAAACCCTTGTATGCTGAGGTATAGTAAGACCTCGATATGCCAAGTCTAATAATGCCTTTGTAAATACCAGGCAGTTCAAAAGGCATTGAAATTTCAAGTACCTCTTCTCCTGAAACCTTCACCACCCTTGAGTATGACTTCTTCCCTTCAAAGACTTTCTTAAGAGGAGGGTCTTCATCAATATCGCTTATATCCTCAGGCACCTTTACACCAAACCATACCCCCTGCGTATCCTGAATTGCAAGATAGGCTATCTTCCTATCATTTTCAAGAGAATTCAAAAGCTCGCTCGTGCCGACGCTTAAACGACGATTCATTATATCTCCTCTTACCACATAAAAGACTGCGATTCTATTTCCAATTCTCGAAGCGAGATTGACGGAATAATCATTTTCGTAAGGGTAAAGATCCTGTTGGCTAAATACCTGTTTATCAAATCCAAGTAAGATCGAATCAGCCTTAGGATTTGGCGGAAAAGCATCTACCACGTTAAGATTTGCATCAAGGAACAATATACCGGAGATCTCTGTTACCTCTTTAAGCCATTTCAAATTCTGCAAATTATAAGAGGGATTCTCCGAAAGCCATTCTTCTGCCTTCAAAAGATTTTTTACCACATAAAATTCCTGTTCCTTCTGAGTCCTGATCACCGTCTGAAGCGAGGTGACAAGAATACTCCTCAAAGTCTTGACATCCTCAAAAACCACGTGATCCACACTACTCTTTAGAAACCGTAAATTCAATGAAAAGGAAAGGACTAATACGACAAAAGAAATGAGCAAGGCAACGTAAAAATTCCGCTCCTTCATCGATTTAATGATAATTTACAAAAGGCGTAAAGGCAAAGGTAATTTTGTCTTTACAGCTGCATTATTATAAAATTTCAAAATGCGCAAGTTGATTGGTGTGATTGGACCTTCGGAACCTACCGAAGACGCGAAGGAATTTGCAGAGGAGTTGGGAAAACTTATAGCAAAGGAGGGATGGGTATTACTCACGGGAGGGAAAGGCGGCGTAATGGAATATGCCTCAAAAGGCGCTAAGGAAGCTGGAGGGTTAACAGTGGGTATCCTTCCTGAGTCTAACAAAAATTTTGCAAACAGATACGTAGACATTGCTATAACTACTGGGATGGGGGAAGCCCGAAATATAATTTTGGTAAATTCTTCCGATGCTGTTGTCGCAGTAACCCTTTCGGCTGGGACACTCATAGAGATCGCAACAGCATCAAAAATTGGGAAAATTCTTCTGGTGTACAAAGTCCCTGAAATACCAGGAGTAGATTTGTTAAGGGTTTCATCTCCCGAAGAAGCAATTGAAATTTTGAAAAAATCTTTAAAGGAGTAAAAATATGATCGAAGTTGATGGCCACCACCTTGATCTTGAGCAGGTTTATCAAGTTGCAGTTAAAAGGGAAAAAGTAAAACTCTCCGAGAAGGCCATTGAGAGGATAAAGGCTGGAAGAAAAATAGTAGCTGAAATGCTAAAGAGTGGAAAGCCTTACTACGGAATAAACACAGGCGTAGGAAAGCTCGCAGAGGTCAGAATTGAAAGCAAGGACATTGATGAACTTCAAAGGAATATTGTAAGGTCACACGCCGTTGGTGTGGGTGAACCCCTTTCCGAGGAGTATGTAAGGGCCTGCATGCTCCTGCGGGCAAATACCTTAGCCTCAGGCCACTCGGGAGTTAGGGTGGAAGTAGTTGAGAAGCTTTTAGAATTTTTAAACAACGATATAACGCCCTTCGTGCCCTCTAAAGGTTCAGTTGGAGCTTCGGGCGACCTTGCACCTCTTTCCCACATTGCCCTGACCTTGATAGGAGAAGGATACTGTTTAAAAAATGGTGGGAAAGTTGAGACATCAAAGGTTCTCGAGGAAAAAGGGATAAAACCACTAACCCTTAAATCAAAAGAGGGGCTCGCTTTAATAAACGGTACCCAGGCGACATCGGCAATCATATCTTTGATTCTTTATTACTCCTACATTCTAACCTACAATGCGGACCTAATTGCGGGAATGACCTTTGAAGCTTTGAGGGGAGTCGCAGAAGAGCTCGATTTGAGAATCGGGGACATCCGACCCCATCCCGGGATAAAAGCCACCTTAAACAACTTGCAAAACTTCGTTAAAGATTCAAAACTCATTCAAAGAGATAAGAAAAGGGTTCAGGATGCATATTCCTTGAGGTGTACTCCCCAGGTTCATGGGGCGGTTTGGGATGTTTTAGATTTTTCAAGAAAAATAATGGAAATCGAGATCAACTCGGTTACCGATAATCCCGTAATCTTTGAAAATGGCGACATAATTTCCAACGGCAATTTCCACGGGCAACATCCGGGCATAGTTGCAGATTTCCTTGGAATTGCACTCTCAATACTGGGAAATATCTCAGAAAGACGCAGCTTCCGCCTCATAACCCCAGAGCTGAGTGGACTTCCGCCCTTCCTTGTAAAAGAAAGTGGGCTGTTCTCTGGATTTATGATGCATCAGGTAACCCAGGCAAGTCTCGTCTCATTGAACAAAATCCTGGGCCATCCTGCCACCGTGGACTCCATTCCCACATCAGGGAATCAGGAGGACTTTGTCTCTATGGCTATGAATTCGGCGCTTAAATTAAAGGAAATCTATTCAAACACAGAAAAAATCCTGGCTATAGAATATGTGATGAGCGCCCAGGCCATTGAAATCCAGGGTATAGAAATGGCCTCCACTACCTCACAAAGGCTTATCAAAAAGTTGCGTCAGCACGTTCCATTCCTCGATAAAGATAGGTTTATGCACGAAGACATCATAAAAGCTGAAAATCTCTTAAAGGAAAAGTTGCTTTAAGAAGTTAAATCCCTGCAGCAACAGGGCAAATTATTTTAAGCTCCTTGAATTCGGCTTCGTTAGCGAGTTCAAAGGCTTTAACTTCAATGTTCAAACCCCACACCGTTCCCCTAACACCTTTGCCTTCTTTGAGGTAACTCCATTTAGAAAAGGCCTGGGACCTAAATTTAGATTCATTCACAGAAATCACTATGTAGACTTTCCCCCTCTCCATGGTATCAAGGTCCTCAAGCGAAGGAACAGCCTCCGCAGGTAGATTTTTTAAACCGGTATGGGAGTGAAAGTCACCGATCACTTCAAGACCCATTTGAAGATTCTTTATAATTTCATCCACTCTCCTCTCCCTCTTCCTGTTGAGCTCTACTGAAAAAGGGCTCCTCTTGGCACTTATAATTGGTACAGCATGTTCAACCACATAACCATAATTGAGCTTGTATCCCAAAAGTAATCCGTAGTTCTCTAACTTGTAGGTTTCAACGGTAGAAATTATCATGCTCAAAAAGGCAGGCGGTTCAATGACCACTCTTTTCATTCAGTCTCACCTCAAAAACGGTTTCCACAAAAGGTTCCGATCTTATCAGCCTTATTTTTCCACCATGAATTTCCTCAACAATCCTTCTCGCAAGAAGTAGCCCAATTCCCCAACCATGCTCTTTGGTTGAAAAGGACTCTCTGAAAACCTTTTTTGCCATTTTTGCATCCAGTCCTTTGCCGTTATCGACGAATCTAACTACAACCTCTCTACCCTCTTTGAAAGCCTTAACCAGAATCTTCCCATTGGGCCCAAGGGCCTCATAAGAGTTCTTAATCAAATTTTCAAAAGCCCAGGCAAGGAGCTCTCTATCGGCTTCAACCACAAGGTTACTCTCGCATTCTAATGATACATCGATGTTTTTCAGAAATCTCTCCTTTAACTCTTCAATAAGCCCCTTGAGCAATTCATCAACATAAACCACATCTTTCTTTACTTCTCCACCCACGCGGGAAAATCTTTGTAAAATCGACCTAAGCCTTAAGACATCCTTTTCCATTGCCGTTATAACTCTATCACTGCAATTTCCTGCCTTCAGAAACTCAAGCCATCCCATTAAGGCTGAGACAGGAGTACCCATCTGATGAGCGAGCCCCCTCGCGAAGTTCGCCCATATAGTTTCAATTTCGTAAGTATGGATCACCCTTCCCGCTTCGACTAAAAAGATCGAAGCTACAAGGCTAATCACCAAAACAACGAAAGGAAGCAACCTTATCCAGGACGTATACTTCGGGTATCCGTAATAGATGTATCCCACAACCTCCTCACCCTTTCTAACTTCGTATGGATCATGTTTTTCACCGAGTTTTCCCATCCAGGAGATGAGTTTCAAATAATCGGGATCATCCTTTAAAAGGTCGGGTCGGTAAAGCATATTGAGGGTATATTTCTCTGCTGGAACATCTATGGAAGCCCATGCTATTGGCAAACCAAGCTCATTTGTCATAACTAAGGGAAAATTAACTTCACGAAGGATCTCTTTTATCTCTTTGAAAGCCGACTCCATATTGTCAGAATGGGCAATTATTGAGGAAACTAACAGAGTAATCGCCTTTGATTCAGCATCAACCCCCTTCTCAATTTTCTTCGAAACAGGGAAAATCAGCGCGAGAGAAAGGATAAACAGAATTCCTGCAAAAATGACGATTCTGTAGCTTACTCCTCTCATAGTGAGTATTGGAATTGGGCGTCAAAAAGTCTTTTGTATAATTCACAACTCTGATAGAGTTCGTGGTGCTTTCCCACAGCAATAACTCTCCCGTCATCCATTACCACTATCTTATCTGATGATAAAACCGTTGCAAGACGGTGCGCGATAGTGATCACCGTCGTATCCTTTCCCATCTCCATTAAGGCCTCTTTAATTGCCTCTTCTGTTTCTGAATCGAGGGCTGAAGTGGCCTCGTCAAGGACAAGCAGAGAAGGATTCCTTAATAGGGCTCTGGCAAGGGCAATTCTTTGCCTCTCTCCCCCTGAAAGGGTAGTGCCCCTTTCTCCAACATTAGCATTTAATCCTTCAGGGAACCTCTCATAAATTTCTTCTACCCTTGTTTTTTTGCAAATATCGATTAAAATCTCCTCATCAACCCTTTCAACTGCATACAGCAGGTTATCCCTGATAGTCCCACCAAACAA
The DNA here is from genome assembly GCA_039803545.1 of candidate division WOR-3 bacterium. NCBI lineage: Bacteria > Pseudomonadati > Caldifarciminota > Caldifarciminota bacterium. Next base: position 1,017,852 of record JBDRYS010000001.1, read on the forward strand.
TAATACTTCCTGAGGCACAACGGCCACCTTTGCCCTGAAGGAGTCATAATCGTATTCATAAAGGCTTATTCCATCTATGAGAATTTCACCTTCATCCACTTTATAAAAGCCAAGAATAAGATCAACTAAGGTTGTCTTACCGGCACCCGTGGGACCTACAATTGCCACCTTTTCTCCCTTTTTAATCTCGAGATTTATGTTTCTCAAAGTGAAACCAGTTTCGGGGTAAGAAAAGCTGACATTTTTAAGCTCAATTCTGTCCTTAATCCCTTGAAAGGGAATTTTCCCCTCCCACTTATACTCAGGCAAATCGAAAATTTCTAAAAGCCTTTTCGAGGCGGCTGCGCCTTCCTGCAAATAAACATTGATCTGAGACAAATGTTTAAGGGGTGAGATCATCATAAGGGCTGCTGCAAGAAAGACAAAGAATCTGTCAGGGGTCAAAATGTGTAACTTAAAGATGAGAACGCCACCATATACGAGAAGCATCGCAGCCACCGTCATTGTGAGGAACTCTGTCAAGGGTGAAGCTAAGGCTCCAAGGTAATGAAACCGGAGAACCGACCGGAAATAGTCCTTAGAACTTTTATTGAATCTTTCCTCCTCTTTTTTCTCAGTTCCAAAACTTTTCACCACTTTAATACCGGTAAGAGTTTCGTAAAGCACCGTTGCAATGTTGCCCATCTTCTCCTGAGATATTCTCGACCTTTTACGCAATTTTCTACCCACAGCTGTTATAACAAGAAGGGTAGCAGGAATCACCAGAAGGGCAAAAAGGGTCAGATGCCAGCTGGCTAAAAAGGCAAGAATCAAATAGGCAATTAAAGTTGAAGTTTCGCTAATAAGGACGTAAATACCATGAGTTATAGAGGTTTTCAGTAGGTTGATATCATTTATAAAATGAGAAATAACCTCTCCGGAACTTTTCCTGTGAAAAAAGGAAAGAGGTAAGGAGAGTATTTTTTTAAAAAGGGCCTCCCTCAGGTCCTTTACAACCTTCTCCTGGACATAAACCCCTGACAACTTTTGAAAATAAGTAATGATGGCTTTTACAAAGTAAAAGGCAATGATTAATATGGCAAGATTCCTAACAGCCTCTAAGGGTGGAACCTGAAGTATAAATCTGTTGAATAATTTTCCTATGATGGGCAGTTTTTTCTCTGAATAAGGCGGGGCTTTTTCACCGTAAAAGAGCATTTTGAGAACCGGCGAAACAACTCCCAAAGAAAAGCCGTTAAGCATCGAAGAAATTGTTAATAGGAGAAAGGCAACGATAAATGAAGCTAAATTTCTACGGACAAAACGAAGCATTCTAAGATATTCTTTCATTTCTTGGGGCTAATTAAAGGGGCAAGGCCTTTTTTAAAATCGCCCTTGTCAATGACAAGCCTGCCCATTTCCCTTGGCAGGTACTTTGATTTTTCAGGGAAAAGATAGGTTTTAATACCAAGTACCTGGGCGGGATAGGTGTATATTGAAGCCTCTGACAGGAATAGGTCCGCCAAGGACAAAACCGCCAAAATAAGCTTAGAATCCATTACCAAGAGAGAACCCCTATCAATGAAGGTCAACCTCTCTTTTGTAATGTAAGCCAGATACTCCTTTACAAGAGCCTCCCGCTTTGGATTAAGATCACTTACAACAAGGATATTCTTCTCACTGTGTCCTTTAAACTTTATATAATCCCTGGCCTTTGCCTTCTCTTCGTTTGTAAGAGAAATTTGGAACTCCCTATGAGGAATACCAAGGGTTGAGGCAAAATTCCGATAAATTGTATCCGCTTGTTCAGTTAGCGGCTTAAATACTACTGTAAAATTCTTTAAGTCTTCCTTGGAGACTGCAAAAGAATTTACAGGATACTGAAAATCATACCTTTTGGGGTTCTCATAATCGAGGTTTATCAACGCAGTTATCCCCCTCTCATTATGGACCGCTTTAAGAAAGTCTTTCTCTTTCTTAAACTTAAACCAGTATATGTGCTCTGGAAAAATGGCTTTAATAAGTTCAACCTTACCATCTACAGGATAAAAAACGTGGCTGGCCTTCTTAAAATAATGGATGAAATTCCATAGAGAAAATAGAGAATAGGAGAAAAGCAAGGGGTTCTCGGGAATTGTAAACACACACCGTTGTTCCTGGCTAATCTTCCCGTTAAAAAAGAACTTCGACTGCATAGGAAAATGATAAAATATAAGGTAGATTAAATCAAGAAAAAACATTTGATTGATTGTGAAAAATATGCTATAATTTTTTTACTCTTTAAAAACGCCGGGGTGGCGGAATTGGCAGACGCACATGGTTGAGGGCCATGCGGGAGCTAATCCCATGCGGGTTCAAATCCCGCCCCCGGCATGTTCATAATTCACCCAAACCTTCGTATGGATCACCTTTAGAACAGACCTTCAGAAAAATACTAAAGATCTTGGGATCGAAATGGGAAGGCCGTGTTTTCTTATCACCAACGAGCAAAATTTTTAAAGCCGCTTCATGGGATAGCCCCTTTTTATAAGGCCTATCGCTTCTCAAAACATCGTATGTATTAACAACTTTAACGACCCTTGCCGGGAAGGGAATCTCATCACCTTTAAGTCCAAAAGGATATCCTGTGCCGTCGTAATTTTCGTGGTGATAAACCGCAATCTCCCGAGCAATTTTTAACTCTGGATGGGACAGCAGCTTTTCTGCATAAATAGTGTGCTTCCTTACCAATTCTCTTTCTTCCTCAGTGAGTGGCCCACTTTTATTTAAAAGAGAAGCAGGAATAAAAATCTTACCAATATCATGCAAAATAGAAAACTCAACGATGGAGTTTTTATAATCTTCGTCGATTTCCATATTGTCAAGGATCAATTTCGTTAGATACCTTACCCTTTTCAGGTGTCCTACATCCTCAGGATCAAATCTTTCGGCAAGAATCGCTAATTTTTCAGAAAAGTTATAAAAAGCCCCTTTGAACTTCTTTAACAAAACTTCATTCTCCTTGATTATTTCTTTTGTTCTCACAACATAGGTATGTAAAACCCTTATTAAGTCAAAAACTTCTTCCGTATAGATTTTTTTCTCGATTTTTTTAGGATCCTCGAGATTCTTCACCATTTCAGTTAAATTGGTTAAAGTCGAACTCTCCTCTATTACCAACTTTTCAAAATACCTCGCCACCACACTAAGGGTGGTAATTAAAATCGCATAAACCAGCAAGTTAAACAAAAAGACAGAGAAAAGAGGGTAAAAATCAAGTCTTACAAACAATAAACCCTGTAATTTGTTTGAACCTACGTAAAAATACATTGTTTCTTCGAGATCCCTGTAAAACGGGTGGCTTCTAAAGGTTCTCTCAGGATAAGGTGGAAAATACTCTAAAAGAGGCTTTTTCCCGACACTGTAAATGCCGATATCCTTCATAAAAACCGATAGTTTTCTTAGCCGCTCAATACTTGCCTTATACACTGTAGGGTTTACATCCAAAGAAAGATCCAGATAATATTTTGAGTTTATCCTTGTGTATAAATAGGTTCGCATTTTGGCATCCCGGGAAGAAAAACTCACGGGCATGAAATAGGTGGCTCCCTTAATTAAATTCCTTACACTGTCCCATAAGGTACCAAATTCTTTCAAATCCAGATTTAGAAATTCTTTCTTTGTAGAATAGACAACAACCCCATTGCTATCGATTACTGAAAGCTCAATGTTATTGTAAAAAGAGTCGGGTAAAGAATTCAAAAATTGGTTTTTCAATACAATAAGTACGTTGCTTATGTTTTCGGGACTAACCCTCATCAGATCCTCAAAGATCTGTACATTAGATAGTATCAAGCTATCAAAATACTGCCTTCTTCCTTTAGACCCGGTATAAATCTCATTAATGGTCTGATTTAAAATAAGTTCAACCCTTCCCGGAATCTTCCGCTCTATGTTAACCGCAAGACGGTTAATTCTATCTTCGGCATAGTACAGGTGCAGGACGCCAAAGGTAATTATAACGGGGATCAAAATCCCTCCGAGAACTATTGCTACCCTCTTCCTTATCGGCTTCATTTCTCCCCGTAAAGTTTTTGATGATCGATCTTTTCAATCTCTTCAATAAATATTGCCAATAATTGAGGATCAAAATCGGCTGGTTTAGTTCTATCATCACCTTCCGTCATTATTTTGAGAGCTTTAGAGTGGGAATACGCCTTTTTGTATGGTCTTTCACTCCTTAATGCATCATAAACATCAACAATTCTCACAATTCTTCCAGGTAAAGGGATCTCTTCACCTTTGAGCCCGAAGGGGTAACCACTACCATCGTAGTTTTCGTGATGATACAGGCAAATTTCCTTAGCTACCCGAAACTCATCATCCGAAAAGAGATTTGCGCCCAGAATAGTATGTTTCTTCACCAACTCCCATTCCTCGGAATTTAGCTCCCTTTGCATTTTCAGGATATCAAGGGGAATGTAGATTTTCCCGATATCATGTAGAACTGAGTAATTAATTATTTCATCTGCGTAATCCCTGTCAATTCTGAGTCTATTTACAATTATGCTTGTTAAATATTTTACCCTCATCAAATGCTCGCCTGTCATGTGTTCATAACTTTCTGCAACCACCGCCAATTTTTCAGCAAAATCAAAAAAGGCCTCTTTCGTTCTAGTTATAAGACTTACGGACCTAATTTCCTCTTCTTTCAACCTATCCACCAGAGAATTCAGTGTAAGAGTGACATCATGAATCTCTTTTAACTTAAAACCTTTGATTTCACCTCTTGGAAGCTCAGATGAATCAACGGTAGAAATCCAACTTTGAATTTTACTTAAATCCTTCTTCACAATCGAATATTCATTCAACGCAACACCGTAAGTTAAAAGGAACACTACAAGGAAAATGATCACGCCCAGTAAAAAAATGGAATACATTTCGAAAAAATTTAATCGAAGCAGCACATTCAGCTTTTCTGACCAGGCACCAAAGGCAGGTATGGATAGAGTAGCTTTCAAATCGCGCTTATAAAACTCCCACCATTTCAAAGGGGTCAACAAGGATGAATCAACGGAAAGTAAGGAAACTCCCTCGGCATTAAGAATCTTTATCGATTGGATAAAAACAGAAAGGTCTTTGATTCTTTTAATCTGGGGGAGATAAAGACCGGGGTTCAATATAAAAGCGGCACCGATAATGTCACCTTTACTTAACCTTTTGAAAACAAAGGTTCTTCCAACACCTAAATTCCCAACAAAAGTAAAGGGATACAAACACGTTCCTCTTTCATCCAGTTCCATCTTTAAAGCAGACAAAAATTCACGGTCCTTTAGAAAAGTTGAGATTCCAGAGTCTGGTTCAGTTACCCACTTAATATTGCCCTCTTGATCAAATACATAAAAAGCAACGTCAGTGAAAGGTGTATCCTTTAATAGGATCCTCGTTTTCTCTTTAACCAATTGCCCATCGACCGTCTCGTAACCCTTAGCATTAATGATAGCCCGATCAAACTCGATCTGTCCTTCGAGTAAGATTCTTTCAATAGTTTTTCTTTCCAAAAATACTTCCTCCGAAATTGAAGAAACCAAAGAATTGATAACTGCCTCGACCCTTGGCTTGATTTCCTTAGACACACGAGAAGAAATATTTGTGATGTTTTTCCACGAATAAAAACAAGACAAAGAGGCTGAAATGAGTAATACAGGGAAAATAATGCCAAAAAACAATAGACGATAATAATACTTAATCGGCTTCAATCGGGCTCCACAGTAATTTTATAGAAATATTTGCGTAAACTCCAGTGAGCGGGAATAACCTTGTTGATCTTTAAGAAAATAAACGTTTTTTCAACCTCACAACAATACGCTAAAGGAGGTAAAAACCAAGAGAAAATTTAAAATATCGATGATAAATCAGCTTTTTCCAGGGCTTCGAGAAATTTCTTGAGCAAAACGGGATCAAAATGTTCCGGCTTCGTTCTATTATCACCATGAAGAAGAATCTTTACCACCTCCTCGTGAGAAAGCGGCTTCTTATAAGGTCTTTCACTCCTTAGGGCTTCGTAGACATCGACAACTTTTATGATTCTTCCTGTAATGGGTATTGCCTCTCCAGAAAGCCCAAAGGGATAACCCGTCCCATCGTAGTTCTCATGATGATATAGGGCAATTTCAAGGGCAATTTTAAATCTTGGATGGGTGAGAAGGCGTTTCGCAAAAATTGTATGCTGTTTCATCAATTCCCATTCCTGTGGGTCAAGGGGTCCTGGCTTGGTAAGGATATTAAGCGGAATGAAGATTTTACCAACATCATGAAGAACGGAATAGTTTATAATCTCTTCTTTCAAACCCTCTGGCATTTCCAAATTCTCTACCAGCAACCGGGTCAAAAATTTCACCCTCTGCAAATGTTTCCCTGTCTCCGTATCGTAACCTTCGGCTGCAAGGGCAAGCTTCTCAGCAAAATCAAAGAAAGCTTCCTTCAGTTCTTTTACGTACGCCTGATTCTTCGTTAGCTCACTACTTATTCCCAGAGCAGCCTCCTTTAAGGTAGATAACAATCCCCTCACCTCGACCGTGCGAGAGATATCGGCATCGAAATTGATTGACTTATATTTCCTAAAATCCTCTAAAGCCTCTTTTATGTATCCTGTCTCCCTCTTTACCCATTTGGATAAATGAAGAGAGGCTAAGGCCGTCACAAAAAAGAGAAAAACAAACATTGTGAGATTAAAAATCAATATTTTGAAAAGGCTGTAGAAATTGAGTCTCGCATAAACCAGCAGTTTTTGCTCATAAGGAGGAAAATCTTCAATAGCAATCTCCCCTACTAAGTCTCTTTTATATGGGTGAAATTTCAAAAGTTTCTTAGGATATGGAGGAAAGTCTGAAAGGATGGGTAGGTGTGCAACATTATAAACTCCTATATTTTCCAGAAAAATCGAAAGTCCCTTTAATTTCCTCAAATTCTCAACGAAATCTCTATCATTAAGCAGGAGTCCGATTTCGAGGATGTCTCCGTTGGGTAGCCTCCTATAGGCATAAACCCGCATTTTTCCAGTCATTACTTCAATACCCATTCTATGAAGCACCAGGCCTTTTTCAAGGGCTACATTCAAACTCTTCCAGAAATCTTCAAATTTTGACAAATCAAGCCCCAAATCCTCTTTGTAATCCGTCCAGATTATTTTCCCACTTTTACTTATTATGTAATAGTTAATATCCTCAAAAAGCTCGGAAGGGAACCTTTTCCTGTATTTTTCGATGACCCCTTCGAAATTTATCTGTGGATAAGATTTACCGGCAATCACTTCTTTCTCTACCTGCGCATAGAGCTCATTTAGCATTCTAATTATGTCTTTCTCGTAATAGCTCGTAGCCTTTCTAATACCACTAACGGATTCGGTGACCAAAACATCTGCTCTTCTATTGATACCGTTAAAGACAAGGTCACCAATTTTTCTATATTAAACAATAGAGTAGGTAAAGCTCAGAAGAGCTGCAATAATGGTCGCAGGGAGTATTACTCGGAAAAGAATGGCCCTAAGGTGATAATCGATGGGTTGCGCTTTTCTACTTAAATATTCTGGTAAAAAGCGCATGCTTAAAATATTATATACCGATCGCTGCTTTCAAACAAATTTTAGATTTGGAGGCTCTCTTGGAACCGTGTAAGAACACTTCACTTTGTCTTTTTAAGGCTTTTCGCCCTGAACATCGGAAAATTAGGATAACTTCTTTTTAATGCCCAAGATGCCAGACTAAAGAATTATCTCTTTCTTTTATCCACTTCTAAGCATGCAAAGGCGTTGTGGTTGTGAATACTCTCATAGCTCTTTACATTAATCTTATACCATAAAATCCTTGGGTCTTTGTTGAGTTTTATAGCCACCTCCCTCGCCACATCTTCAACAAAGCGGGGAGTATCATAAGCCCTTTCAGTAACATGCTTCTCATCGACCCTCTTTAACAGGGCAAATAGAGGCGATGAAGCGGAACTCTCAGCGATTTCCACAAGTTCTTCGATCCATACAAGTTTTAAAGTCCGTACCTGAATCTGAACCTCTGCCCTCTGGTTATGGGCTCCTCTCTCGGATATCTCCTTAGAGCACGGGCACAGTGTATGAACAGGCACATTAACCTCAAGTACAAAATCGAACTCGGTTCCCTTTGATGCAATAAACTTACACAAATAATTCATGTAAGATTCCAGCCTTGAGACTGGTGCTTTCTTCTTTATAAAATAAGGAAATTCCAGCTCAAGATAAGCCTTTTCAGCTTTTAGCACCTTCTTAAGCTCATCGAGAATATTTTCGATATTCTGTAAAGTGATGTTGTTGGAATGTTTATTCAAGACCTCAACAAACCTGGACATGTGAGTGCCTCTAAAGTTGTGAGGTAATTCCACAGCCAATTTGACCCTTGCAGTAGTGTGCTGGAGTACATTCGCCCTATCCATTACCCTTATCGGATAGAGTAGATCCTCTATACCCACCTTATCTATTGGGATTTTCCTTGGATCGTATTGATTCTGAACATCCTTCATTTTTAAACGTCGCAGATGAGGTTGGTTTCAAAACCTTCCGGTGTTTTCCTTATCTCTAAATTATGGTAAGTAACACTTTTGATTTCCTTCTTTAAACGGTGCCTTTCAGGATCGTAGTCTTCGTAGAAAAGTTTTGCATTAATAGAAGTATCCTCAATCTTTAGCTCACAATCAGTGAAAATCTTACCTTCCACGATGGTTCTGAAAATGACTTCACTTAGAAAATCAACCAGCAAATCTTCTAAGGTCTCCGCCTTATCGGTGTACAAAAGTTCCTTTTGTTCGCCTTTCTCTTTAATCTCCACCATCGCATTCATTATTGCCTCAAAACCACTTTTAAATAATTCCTCTAAGCTCTTCCCATATATTCTCACCCCAAAATCCGCTGTATGGTCAAGGATCTCATAAGGCATAGTTCATCTCCATCTTATATTAAAAATAATGCCCATATTTTTGGGTAAAAATGCCAGCTCTATTTTACTTTTAAAATTAAAGAGGTGAGCGTCTACATAGGCATCAGCCATTGAATATAACCATGTTCCAAGAAAGTAAAACCCATAGGAAAGACCCTCATTAAATTTTTGCAAATCCCCGGATTTTTTGTATTCTACATAGTTTGAAACTGCCTTAAAACCGGTAAAAATTTCTACAGAACCAATTACAACGCCTTTTAGGTATTTTTCATTGTAAAACTGCCCACCCGCTGGCAAAAAAGCCGACATAAGAACCGCTTTGGAGGGATTTTTTCCCTGAGTTTCAACGAGCAAAAACAAAAAACAGATGAGGAATTTCATTGCTTCCCGAAAATTCTTTTCACCCCTTTTAGAATCCTTTTCAATCTCAAGTATAAGACCAGGAAAAAGGCCTCTTTAATTATTCGCTTTGACATTTTTGAGGTACCTGCTCTTCTCTCTATGAAAATTATCGGCACTTCCTTTATTTTGAAACCCTTCTCATATGCATAGTAATTCATTTCAATCTGAAAGGCGTAGCCATCGGAATGGATCTTAGAAAGGTCAATACTCTCAAGTACTTTTTTCCTAAAACACTTGAAACCCGCTGTTAAATCCCTAACCGGCACGCCCGTTACGATGCGGGCATACAGATTTGCAAAATAGGACAGAATCAACCTCTTGAGAGGCCAGTTAACCACACTTATCCCGTTAGTGTATCGTGATCCGATTACTAAATCTGCCTCCTTAGAAGCTTCAATGAGCCTTGGCAGATCCTCAGGATTATGGGAAAAATCAGCATCCATTTCCACAATCAAATCGTAACCTTTCTCAAGGGCATACTTAAAGCCTTCTACATAGGCAGTTCCGAGGCCAAGCTTCGCTGGCCTTGCCAGCAAATTTATCCTGTTCCCATACTTTTCCATTAAAAGTCTAACTTCTTCCTGAGTCCCGTCGGGTGAGTTGTCATCTACGACAAGAACATCTATATTCTCCCCCTTAGAAAGAACGATAGGAACGATATCTCTTATGTTTTCTCTCTCGTTATAAGTTGGAATAATTACAAGAACTTTTTCCATAGATTTAGAATAAAGCCTTAGACCTGTTTCTTCAATGAAATTACCTGTGATAATAATCTATTCCAGTGATTTTTCACCTCAGAAATTAACTCATCGAGAGTCACAGGTTGGGCACCGAGTTTCGTAATCTCAATTCCTGCTCCGATTGTTGCCAGTAAAGAGGCTTCTAAAAGGGAAAGCCCCGCACACATACCGAGAGCAAGAAGGGAAATTACAGTGTCACCTGCACCCGTTACATCAAAGACATTTCTGTGAAGGGAAGGTATGTGATATAACCCTTCATCATTGGTTATATACATCCCATCCTCACCCTTTGTAACTACCAAATTTTTTAGATTCAACCTCTTCCTGAAGTTCTCCACGATGATTCCGAAATTTCCGCGAATTTTCCTTAGTCCTGTAGCCTTTTTAAATTCTTCAAAATTAGGCTTGACCAAAAATGCATTTTTCATAGAGCTGTAATGTTCAAATTTGGGGTCAATAAAAACGGGAACAGGTGAAGAAGTTATCACGGTTCTATAAATAAAACCGTCTAAAAATCCCTTGTTGTAATCCTCAATGATTACAAAATCGACATCCCGCAAATATTTTAGTAAATCTGAAAGGATTTTTTTTCTGATCTTTCCCCCTTTGTCATTCAAATCTTCCCTGTCAAGCCTCAAAAGCTGCTGGCCCTTAGCCACGATTCTGTTCTTTACTATGGTCTTTTTACCCCTCACAACTTTCACCATGGATGTGTCGATTCCTTGACTTTCCATTAAATCCAAGAGGAGTTTACCCTCATAATCCTCTCCAACAAGACCTGCAACCTTAACCTCTGCTCCGAGAACCCTCAAATTATTTGCTACATTAGCTGCACCACCAACTCTGTACTCATCGTAATCGACCCTTACCACAGGAACGGGGGCCTCTGGCGAAATTCGCTCAACGGTACCGAAGGAATAGACATCCAGCATCAAATCTCCGACCACGATGGCTTTCAGTTTCTTGAAACGATCAATTGTTTCCAGTACCTTTTCCATTTCAGCCCTCCACCATTATCTTTAAAAACTGAGAAAACCTGAACAGCATATATTTGTTTCCCATATCCACAAGACACAACTTGCTTCCTGCCTCCTTCAGTTTTCCAATTGCAGTATCTATCGAAAGATCTCCGCTTAAAACTGGAATAGCAATAATACTCGCTTTCAAATCCCGACTTAAGAGGAACTTCTTCATATCGAGCAAACCTAGAACCTTCCCCTCTTCAAAAATTAGAACAGGGCCATTTATTTTAAATGTTCCATCCAATAACTCTTTAGCTTCCACCGCAAACCCTTCGATAGGCTCTGCAAATTCTTTTAACTTCAACTCCCGCCAACGAGAAAAGAAGAGTACCAACCTCGCTCTTTCACTGTCCAGTTCACCGTCTCTAACCGACTCAGAAACTAACAATTTTATCACCTCTACAGCTTCCTTTTTTCTCTCCCCCTTAATCATTCGAATTGGAAAGATCAGGAACAGTATCAATTTGTTTACAGGAACAGCGAGATAAGAAATCGCAACTATGAAGGGCACAAATAGCTTTACCACCAAATTGCTTCGCTCCCGTGCGAAATTTTTTGCAAAAAACTCAGTTAAAAGCAATAAGATAGAGATAAACAGTCCAGAAATCCCTATAGCCTTTGCCGTTTCAATACCAAAACTTTTTAAAGACCAAAAGGCCAGGATAGAAGAGGCAGCGGCAAAGAAGTTTAGCCCAACAAGAACAGTAGTTATGACCTCTTCCACATCCAGTAAAAACCTTTTATAACTTCTTGTGATGCCAGCAAAATCCTTTCTCTGGCAAAGGATATAACCAGTCTCGAAGGCAGAGAACACAAAAACCATCACAATGCAAAATAGCAAAGCAAAAAGCCAGATCATAAAAGCTCCACCTTAATCTTCGTTAATTTCGCAAATTCTTTTTCAATTATTTCAAATTTGATGCCTTCCAATTCGACGACTTCGCCTTCTTCCGGAATTCTACCTGTGACCTCCATTATTAAACTTTGAATTGTTGGAGTATCAAAGGGGATTCTTTTCCGAAGAATAAGCTCCAAATCGTTAAGAGGAATATCGCCACTTACAATCAAACTCTTTTTACCTATCCACTTCACTGAAGGCTCCGGATAAAGTCTTTCCAGCACATCCCAGAGAGTTAAAACGCCAACGAAATTACCATACTCATCAATTACAGCAAAAAACTCCTCATAGCCATAATCTTTTAAAACCTTTAAGGCCCTAACATTTACAGGAACCGTCGGACACTCAGTAAGGAAATTTGCTACTTTATCCTCTGGATTAGCCTCCAATATCCTCGCATCGCCAACTTTCAAGACCCCCAAAAGCTCCGAACCATCAAGAACGGGATAATTGGAATAAGGATACTTTCCTACAAGTTCTAAGAAATACTTTACTGTGTCAGTGGGTTTTAATGCTATGACATCATCTCGAGGTGTCATTAGCTCACCTACCTTAATATGCAGCATAGAAATTCTGGACCTCAAAATGGGATCGGAAGTGATCGCGAGTTCCTCCATTTCATCGAGCACATCAGTTTCACCTTCGTCTTTGTTTTCAAAGTTAAAAGATGGAATGAACCTTGCAAATGGCTTTAGTAAAAGAAAAAAAGGATAAACCACTAAGGAGTGAAAACTCAGCATCTTGAGAGGATATTTAACGGCGATTAATTTGGGACTAACTTCGCCAAAGATAAGTATAACAGCCGTGAAAATCAAAACATCAACGAATTGCGCCAAGCCGGTGGGTAACTTCAAGTTGCTGAAAAAGCCCCAGAAAAGGGTTGAAAAGATTGAGGCGGCAAAGGTATTGACAAAGGTATTAGAAACCAAAAGAGAAAAAAGGGCCTCCTTTTCGAAATTTTTTAACTTCTCTGCTATTTGCAAAATAAATCTGTTTTTTATCCTCTCGAGTTCCGCGCGCAGGGTGGAAAAAATCGCCGTCTCACACCCACTGAAGTTGAAAGACAGAAAGAGAAGCAAAAGGAAGATTAAGAATTTCCCCATAAAGCAAGATACTCTTCTTCTTTCTGGCCCATTAAAGAAGCCTTGCTCTTGTCTTTATGGTCGTAACCTATAATGTGGAGGAGTCCGTGAAGGCAATACCTTGCCATTTCGTACTCAGCGTCAACCCCGTATTCCTTTGCTTTTTTCCTTGCCGTATCAACAGAAATATAAATTTCTCCGATGGAGTCAAGATTAAAAGAGAGGACATCGGTAGGCTTATTCTTCCCTAAAAAGGTTTTGTTGATTCTCTTCACCCGATTATCCGTGGTAAAGATCACATTTAATTCTTCCAGCCTGTGATTTTCCTTTCTAAGAACAGATTCGAGCAGGTTCTTTACCCTCTTTTTGAATGAGGGAGAAAGCTTCACCTTCCCGTACTCAATAACCCTTATCTTCATGGTATTTAATCCTCAAATGATACTGATTTAGCAAAATTATCAGCAACTCTTCTTTAATTTTTTCAAGCTCTGCATAGGTTAAGTCTGTTTCAGAGAATTGGCCATCCTTCACTTTTTCTTCGATGATTTCGTCAATCAACCCTCTGAATTTTTTCTCATTTTTCTCATCAAGAGCCCTTGAAGAGGCTTCAATCCCATCAAGTATCATAAACAAAGCCTCAAATTTGTTCCGGGGTTTCGGTCCAGGATACCGAAACTTATCAACATCAACCTGCCCATAAAGTTTCAAAGCTTTTTTGTAAAAAGAATACATTATCGAAGTTCCATGATGGGTTTCAATCACTCCGATTACCTCATCCGGAAGCCGGTACGACTTTGCCAAATTTATCCCGTCCACAACGTGAGATTTTAAAATCTGAACACTCATCTCGGGAGAAAGCTTATCGTGAGGATTTTCACCAGCAACCTGATTCTCTATAAAGAAAACTGGATGGACCACTTTACCAATATCGTGATACAATCCGGCAACCCTTGCAAGCAATGGACTTACACCAACGATGGGCGCAATACGAGCCCCCATTTCAGATACCCTCAAGCTGTGCTCAAAGGTACCTGGGGCTTCCTCTTGAAGTTTAAGAAGTAAAGGATGATTAACATTCGAAAGCTCGAGAAGAACAAAGTCCGTTGGATATCTAAGAATCTTTTCGAATACAAGAATAAGCAAAATCACAAGCAAAACAGAAACAAAGCTAAGAATCGAAAAATCCTTAAAGTATGACAAAAACTGGCCTCTGTGAAATTCACTCAATCCCAAAGATACCAGTAAACTCAACACAATAAAAGCGACAAGCGCGATAAAATAATCCCATCTTTTCCTTGTATTTGCCCCAACCAAGATAGACAACACACCGAAAGCGGAATTGATGAGAAAAGACTCATAAATACCCGACTTAAAAAAGGGAAAGAATAACAGTAAAAATCCAATAAACATTGAAAAGGCTGGTAAAATCCCACCGAAAAAGGCAGCAACCATAAGTGAGGCAGGGAAAACAAAAAGAAAATAAGATTTGTCAAGGGGTCGAGAAAAGTGAGGGAAAATAACCATAAAGAAGTACGCAACGAGAAATATTACAATGACCCTTCTATCCTTTTTGAGGTACAAACCCTGAGTTGTCAAAAAGTAGCCAAAAGAAAAGGCAAAAATTAAATAGACAAAGAAAAGGGCGAATTTAACTTCCTTAGAGAATAGAACAGCTTCCGCTTCCCCTTTCTCAATTCGCGAGATCGAGTCGGTTTTTACGCCAGCCAGTTCAACATTAGGTTTCAAATACGGTTCAATAATGTTAAGAATCTCTTTCTTTGTAGATTCTCCAACACTCATTTCATCAAGAAACTTTAGGATTTGAGCTTTTAAATCTGAAAACAGAAGCACAGAGTCACTGCTAAGCTTAAGCAAAGTTCCGCCTCTTTTCAAATAAATGGAATCCATCTGGGCCATTAATTCGTCTTTCACTACAGGTTTTCTAAGCAAAGACTTCAAAAATTCTATAAGTGGTAGAAATTCAGGGCCAAGGGAATCAGAAATTCGCTCTAAAGGCCCGAAGTTTGTCTCTCCTTGAGAAAAGTATGGTAGCGTCTTTATCTCAACTCTCTTTTGAACTATGGGAAATTTTGCATCTTCTTCAAACAATCTTTCGTCAAAGCCAAGCTTAATTAACGAGAATAAAGTTAAAAAGAGCAAGAAGAAAAAAATTAAAAGAGAAAGATTATCCTTCTTTGCCCTTGTCTTTCGAGTTGCCCTGCTTGTTTTCAAATCTTTCATAAGCTTCCACAATTTCCTTTACAAGCCCGTGACGAATAACGTCTTCCGAAGTAAAATATATAAAGGCAACGCCTTTAATTCCCTTTAAAACCGATTGAATTTCTACCAGACCCGAAGTTTCGTGCCCCGGCAGGTCGATCTGCGTAATATCGCCGGTTAAAACCAGTTTAGAGCGAGGCCCAAGCCGGGTAAGAAACATCTTCATTTGAACAGCTTTAGTATTCTGAGCCTCATCAAGGATTACAAAGGCGTCGGAAAAGGTTCTTCCCCTCATATAAGCTAAGGGCGCAATCTCAATGACACGGGTATCTACGTATCTCTTGATAGTTTCTGCAGGCAGAAGGGCATACAACGCGTCATAAAGCGGAGTAAGATAAGGATTTATTTTCTCTTGAAAATCACCGGGCAGAAATCCAAGAGATTCGCCTGCTTCTACCGCAGGTCTTGTCAATATAATTTTTTCCACCAGATTCTTTCTGAGGTAGTTTATTGCTGCAGCAACGGCCAAAAAGGTCTTGCCCGTTCCTGCAGGCCCAATGGCAATCACAATATCATTTTCATCAATCAGACGGATGTACTCTCTTTGATTGGGAGTTTTAAGTTCTATCCTTTTCTTAGGAGTTACTAAAAAACTCTTCGAATCCTCATCCCTCGTTTTTGCATGCTCTAATTCCCATTTCATAATCTCTCTTATCTCACTCTCTTCCATTTTGTGTCTTCTCTTTATCTCTTCCTTTAGGATTTGGATTACCTTTGCCACAAGCTCTACCTCTTCAGGGGACCCTCTTAATCTTAACTCGTCTCCACGGACAACTATTTCCGTTGACGTTCTGCTTTTTAAGAATTTAAGATTGGCGTCATTGACACCTAAAAACTCAACGGGGTTTACATCCCCTATGAAGATAATTTTTTCTACCTTCTCCATTCTCCTCCCGTCTCTTGATTTTTAAAGAAAATGGGGGATACCAGAGGTGGTATCCCCCGCATTTCTTGAGTTTTTTTTGAATTATCTTGGTATCTTTAATACTTGCTTTGGATAAATGAGGTTAGGATCTTTAATCTGGTCCTTGTTGGCCTCGTAAATCCTGGTCCAGAGTCTTGGATTATTGTATATCCATGTGAATCCAGAGATTTTCCATAGACAATCGCCTGGGATTACCTCGATCTCCGTAACAATTCCATGGGGTATCTTCAACACCCAGCCGGGGTAGATGAGGTTAGGATCCTTAATGAGGTCTCTATTGGCTCTGTAAATCCTTGGCCATGCTTTCCAGTTGTTGTATATGTACCTTTGCGCGGCAATCTTGCTCAGATAGTCACCCTTTTGAACGGTATACTCCGCAGGGTATTTTGCAATTTCTGCCTTAAGCTCCGCAATTTCATTCTGGAGGGCAGAAATCTTTGCATCCAGATCAGACTCTTCATTGACAAGGGCATTGTACTTTGCTTCAAGATCTGCAATCTCCTGATTCAGGCTTGCCACCTTGGCTCTGCAATCTTCCAGCATCTGTAAGGCCTCTTTTTCAGTAAGTTTTTTCTGCTCAGCCCTGAGGGCAGGTGTTAGAAGCATTAAAACTGCAAATATAGCAATAATCCTCTTCATATCCATACCTCCTCAGTATCCTTTTTCAAGAACTTCATGAAGCCAGTAGCTTAATGAATCTCTTTCGGCCTGGAGCTGAGAAAGTTGAGCCTTCTTTGCCTCTATGCTTGCATTCTTGGAATCGATGTTCGCTTGAAGTTCTGCCTTCTTCTGCTCCGCAGATTGAAGGGCCTTATTGCATTCCTCTAACTGTGCCAGAGTCTGCTTGGTGGCCTTCTTCGGCCCACACGCGGCCAAAAGAAGTGCACCAGCTATAAACACCATGCTCATTTTTTTATAACTCATTCACAAACCTCCTTCTTGTCGTATTATAGTTATAATTCAAGCCCCTCATTTTGTCAAGTATTTTTAATCAGTCTTTGGAATTATGCAGAGAAAGACCAGTTCTTCCTCCCCTTTATTGATAAACTGGTGATTCACGTCAGGAGGGACAAAGACAACTACTCCAGGTGCCAGCGGATATTCTTTACTATCAATTTTCACAATTCCACTACCACTTAATACGTAAACTTCATGTTCATAAGGGTGGCTGTGATAAGGTGTATATCCTCCCTTCTCAACACGAAACATCCGTAAATAAAAATTGGGGGCACCATCTTTCTCGGCGACCAGCCATCGGATATAAACATTTTTCGCCCCCTCCATCTTTACAGGGGTCTCCTCTACTTCACTAAAATGGGTCACTTTTTCTTTCATACCGACTCCCCTTTTGCTTAAATTATAGAGTATCAAACAGGGAACTAGAACAAAATTAAAATGGGAATCAAAATAATACAATGAACTACCAGTCTTCTCCTTTATAATTTTGCAATGATTGCAAAAGAAGGTCTGCGTATATTGGTAATCCTGAGTTCAATAACCACTATCGCACTTATTATAAGGCAAAATGTGATTGCCTTTATATCTGGCCTTTTACTTTTGTTCACTCTCTTTTTCCTGAGAGACCCTAAAAGAGAGATAAAAATTGAAGAGGACAAAATAGTTTCCCCTGCCGATGGAAGGGTTACAGAAATTGCCTACAAAGACGGAAAAATTGAAATTTCCATATTTATGTCTCTCACCGATGTCCACGTTAACCGCGTACCCCTTTCTGGAAGGGTCATTTCCATCGAAAGAAGAGGGACAAAATTTATGCGCGCTTTTCTTAAGGAGGCAGATTTTCATAATGTTCAGTGCGAGACGAAGATCTTATCCCCATCAATAGGGGAATACAGCGTAATACAGATTTCGGGAATTATAGCAAGGCGAATTGTCAATAATTTGAAAGTTGATATGGAAGTAAAAACGGGCCAGAGAATGGGCATTATCCTTTTTGGTTCTAAGGTAAAAGTGATTTTACCAGAAGAAAAGATTGATGTTCTTGTGAAAGAAGGGGAGCACGTAAAAGCAGGTGTAACAAGTATTGCGAGGATTAAAATACAATGAATATACCAACCCTATTTACTTTCCTTAACCTATTCTCTGGTTTTATGGCAATTATTGCCGTATCCGAGATGAAACCGGATTCTGCCTTCTGGTTCATCGTCTTTTCAGCCATCTTCGATTTTATCGATGGAAAAATGGCAAGACTCTTCAAAACTCCTTCAAAATTAGGGCCACAAGTTGACTCTCTTGCTGACGCTGTGTCCTTTGGGGTCGCACCTTCCTTTTTTATTTACAATTTCGCCGTTTTTCCATCAGGGAAATTTTCTCCTTTCTCTCTCCTTCCCTTTGTTTACCTCTCTGCTGTCATTATGCGACTTGCTCGTTTTAACGTAATAGGCGAAGATTCCCAAAGGGAATTTTATTATGGCCTCTCTTCACCAATTTCAGCCCTTTTCTTGGTCTCTTTTATATCAACTTTAAACCGGTTTTTCCCTTCCTTTCTCTTTGTAAAAGATGCTACAGCTGGCATTGTTCTCATCCTCAGCCTTTTGATGCTCAGCAAAATTGAGTTCCCTGTTTTTAAACAGACTAAGAAAGCCGAAAAATTGCAGATTTTATTTTTCATCTTAGGACTGCTGCTTTTAATTTACTTCAGATACTTATTTTTACTGGCTGCTATCCTACTTTACATTATCGGAGGCATAATTCGTTACCTATTAGCCAGAGAAAGCGATGAATGAATTAGATTTAACCTGCGTAATCCTAACATTGAATGAAGAGGAAAACATTAAAAGGGCCATAGAAAGTGTAAAAGGCCTTGCAAAAAAAATCTTAGTGGTTGATTCTGGAAGTTCAGACAAAACGGTGGAGATTGCGAAAAGCCTGGGTGCCGAATGTGTCCTTAATGAATTTAAAGACTATGCGGAACAGAGAAACTTTGCCCTCAGTTTAGTCAAAACCCAATGGGTCCTATTTCTCGATGCCGACGAAGTGGTTTCGGAAGAACTCAAAAAGGAAATTATAAAGAATATTAGTGAAAATGAGAATATCGACGGCTTCCTCATTCCAAGAAAAAACTGGTATCTTGGTGACTTTCTCAAATGCTGGAGCCCTGACAGGCTTTTAAGGTTGTTTAAAAAGGAAAAAGGGATATGGAAAGGAGAGGTTCACGAAAAGGTTGAACTCAAAGGAAGAATAGCAACTTTAAAGAACCCAATCCTTCACTACCCTTTTAAAGATCTTTACCATCAGTACTCTAAAAATCTCAAATATGCCAAAATGCTGGCGGAAGAAAAGTTTAAAGAGGGTAAAAAGGCAACTTTATTTGACCTAAAGATCCGGCCTCTACTAAATTTCTTAAAGCACTATCTCTTAAAAGGCTGTATCTTCGAAGGAAAACGGGGGCTTATCTTTTCCCTATTCTATCTCCAGTACACCATTCAGAAGTACTCGATGCTATACGAAAAACACCGCCTCAGGAAAAGCTTATAAAAAGCTTGGTTCCATTCACTTTCCGATTCTTTTGAAAAGTTATAGGGTTACAACTATCTCCTCTCAAATATTACTTTTTGTACCTAAATTTCACCCCGAAATTTTCTGAGTACCACTTATTCAGATTGACTGTTCGAGTTTTTTTGCTATAGAATTTTAGACACGCAAATAAGGAGGTAGCCATGGCAAAGAAAGTCAGAATAGACCCTGATCTCTGTGTTGGCGATGCAATATGCACGGATATTGCTCCCGATGTTTTCTATATGGGTGACGATGGCCTTGCTCATGTAAAACCTGGAATGGAAATGAGCGGTGACAGAGCAGATGTTCAGGAAGCCGCTGAACAGTGCCCTGGAAGCGCAATAATTATTGAGTAGAATAGAAAATAAGAAAGTCCTAAACCACCCCCTCCTGCCCCAGGGATTTCTATTCCCTGGGGTTTGTTTTTAATTAAAATGAAACAGGAAACCTTTGTAGACCTTGTAAAAATAATTGTTAAAGCCGGAAAAGGCGGAAATGGGCTTGTACACTTTTTAAGGGAAAAATACAAACCTTTTGGCGGACCCGACGGAGGTGACGGCGGGGACGGTGGAAATGTATACGCCATCGGTGATAGGTCATTGAAAACGTTGCTGGATTTTAAATACAAAAGAATTTATGAGGCTGAAGATGGTAAGAACGGCGGCCCTAACAATAGAACAGGGAGAAAGGGAAGAGACCTTTACATAAAAGTACCACTGGGAAGCGTTTTCTACGATGAAGAAACCGGTAAATATTTAGGTGAAATCACAGAGCAGGGCCAGACCCTATTACTGGCAAGAGGCGGAAAAGGTGGAAGAGGAAACACCCGATTTGCTACACCCACCAATAGAGCACCGAGAATTGCAGAAGAGGGAACGGAAGGAGAACAGAGAACCATTAGAATAGAGCTGAAGCTTCTTGCTGATGTTGGGATTGTAGGACTTCCAAACGCGGGGAAAACAACCCTTCTCAACGCCTTAGTCGGAACAACAGCCAAAACCGCCGATTACCCCTTCACCACTTTGACCCCTAACTTAGGGGTTTATGATGAAGGTGAGGGTCCAAGGTTCGTTTTGGTAGATATCCCCGGTATAATCAAGGATGCCCACAAGGGCAAGGGGCTGGGGCTAGCGTTTCTAAGGCATATTGAAAGAACAAGGGTTTTGCTTATCCTGTTAGACGCTTCCCAGAATAATCTCGAAGAACAATATAGAACGATTATGGAAGAACTCTCTTCTTATAAACCAGAACTACTCAAAAAGCCAAGAATAGTTGCCGTCAACAAAATAGATTTAGTCCCCACACCACCTTCATTAAACGTTAATGAAGAAGTATACTATATATCAGCCTTAAAAAGGATCGGGCTTGAAGAGTTGAAAAGGGGGATTGAAAGATGTCTAAGGAAGACAGAAGTGGCAAAGGACGACTAACGGAACAGGAAATTGAACAGCTATTGAAATCCAATAACCTCTTAGAGAAGTTTAAAGCCGTTGAACTACTTAAAGAGAGAAAAAGCTTAGACAGGCTTTTAGGTCTTATATTTTCAGAAAGCTGGCACCTAAGGGAAAAGGTTCAGGAAGCCCTTTCTCAATTCTCACTCAACGAACTGGCGAATAAGCTAATACCGTTACTTGATGAAAAGATCTGGTATGTAAGGGCTGCAGCAATTAACATTCTTGGAAATTTGGCCATAAAAGAACTGGAAAACAAAAGCGCTGAAGGGGAAGCCGTTGAACAAGAAGAAGCAAGTTTGCCGAAAGGGTATGAAAGAATAGGGGAACTATTTGATATTATAACTCCCCACCTTCTTGAAAAAAATGAGGTTGTAAGAGCAAAGACAGCAAGAGCCGTTGCTCAAATTTGTACTCTTGTACCCTATTTGAAAGGCAAATTATCGAGTGAGCAGTGTGCTATTGTGGAAAACCAGCTGAGAGAGATGAAGGAATTTGAAATACTGCAAAAGTTTTTAAATTTGTGAATATCCTGAAATCACCCTACCCAATTTATACTTTGCATCCTTCTGGTTTTAAAACTCTAAATCTGCTGCACCATTTAGAAAAGCACAATGTAGTCTTCCACTCGAAAACAGATGAAGACGAAAAAATTATTGAAGATGAAGTAAACTCCCTTTCTGGATTTTCCGCATATACCTTTGACGAAAACCTTGAAAACAAAATAAGCTCTCCTATAAGGAATCTAATTATCGTAAAGGACAAAAAAGAACTTGATTATGCAAGGGAGATTCTTTCAACGCTGAGTTTCTTTAAAATTAGACAAGGCGAAGAAATAAGCCTTACCCATGTTGCGGATCTGCTATCGGAAAAAAATTTCGAAAGGACAAACATTGTTGAAAAACCCGGAGAATTTGCAGTCAGAGGTGGAATTCTCGATATATTTTTGCATGGTAAAAGGGAACCAATAAGACTCGAGTTCTCAGGCAATAAGGTTCTTTCCATAAGGATATTTGATCCAGAAACCCAGAGATCTATTAAATCGGTAAGCGAGGTAACAATATTCAGTACGAGAAGTAAGGCAGAGAGCAATACCAGCTTCATAATTATTGAGGAGTTAGAGGGAAATTCCCCCTTTTCTGTTTTGCACAATTTCAACTATTTAGGAAAGGTTGAACTCTTAAAAGGCGAAATAGAAAGATTAAAAAGCGAAGGCTACGAGATATACTTCTTTGCCTTTGGAGAAAATAAAGAGAAGTTTTTTGAAGAACTGCTAGGATGCCGCGTTATACAGGGGAAAATTTATAACGGGTTTGTTTTTCCTTTAGAAAAAATCGCTGTTTTTACCGAGACCGAATTAAGGGGAATTAAGCATCGACGGTGGATAAGGAAAGAACACTATGGTGAAAGAATTGAAGACTATACAGACCTCAAAGTAGGCGATTACCTCGTGCATCTCGATTTTGGTATAGGTCGCTTTGCAGGATTGGAAAGAATAGAAATCGAAAACATAAAATATGATACCCTGAGAATTGAATATAAAGACGGCATAGTAAATATTCCTGTCCATAATCTCTCTAAGGTTGAAAAATATGTAGCCGAAGAAAATGAAAGAGTAGAAATCTCTACCCTCGCCTCCCCCCGCTGGCAGGTGAAGAGAGCAAAAGCGCTCCTTGAAACTTACAAATTTGCAATGGAATTGTTAAAAATCCACTCTTACAGGAAAAAAGAAAGAGGATTTATTTATAAGCCTGTGCCGGAATTGGAATACAAACTCTACGCTGAATTTCCTTATGAGGAAACAGAAGGGCAGATCAGGGTTATGGAAGAGATTTTTGAGGACATGGAATCGCCCAAAATTATGGATAGATTAGTCGCTGGAGAAGTTGGATTTGGAAAAACAGAAATTGCATTAAGAGCAGCTTTTAGAGCCGCCGTTAACTCTTTTCAAACCGTAGTATTAGTACCAACAACTTTACTGGCTCTTCAACACTATACAAATTTCACCAAAAGACTCGCCAATTATCCCGTAAAAGTCGCAATGCTTTCAAGATTAACTCATCCCAGGGAAAAGGATGAAATATTTCAAGGCCTTGCGGAAGGTAAAATCGATATCGTCATCGGAACCCATGCTCTTCTAAGAAGTGATATTAGCTTTTTTAACCTGGGGTTGCTTATAATTGATGAAGAACATCGCTTCGGCGTGGAAGATAAAGAGATCATAAGGAAGAAATTTCCAATGGTTGATACCTTAAGGCTTACTGCTACACCCATACCCAGAACCCTTTATATGAGTCTTGGTAAAATCTACGACCTCTCAATTCTTGATACCCCGCCTCCAGGCAGAGAAGCAGTAGAGACTTACGTTGGAAAATTCGATAAAGAAATTATAAAACAAGCTATCCTTTTTGAAATTGAAAGAAACGGAAAGGTCTTTTTTGTTAATAACCGGATCAACGGCATAAGAGAAATAGTTAATATGCTTAAAGAAATGTTTCCGGATCTAAGAATTGGTTATGCCCATGGAAGGATGCCTAAAAACCTCCTTGAGGATATCTATATAAATTTTTACCTTGGGGCTTATGACATACTTGTATCAACGCCCATAATTGAGGCTGGCGTTGATTTCCCTGAAGCCAACACCATAATAGTTAATAATGCCCACACCTTTGGACTGGCCGATTTACATCAGCTTCGAGGTAGAGTTGGAAGGGGTATAAAGAAAGGATATGCCTATTTTCTAACTCCTTCCGAAATTTCAGAAGAAGCAAGAAAACGACTTTCAATAATCGAGAAGCATTCTGAACTGGGTTCTGGTTTCAAAATTGCGATGAAGGACCTCGAACTTAGAGGTGCTGGTGAGATCCTTGGCAAAAAACAACATGGATTTGTGAGAACAATAGGACTCGAAATGTTTTTCAGATTGTTGGAGCAGGCTATCTTAGAACTTGAGGGGCAAAAGTTTACAGAAAAAGAAGTAAAAGTTAAAACCGATGCTTACATTCCTTATGACTATATAGAAGATGAAAATATCCGACTATCTTTTTACAAAAAGCTTGCTGACGCAAAGACAGAAGAACAGCTTCAAAGGCTGAGGGAGGAACTAATTGACAGATTTGGACCTATTCCAAAGGAGGTAGAAGAACTCTTTTATGTTCAGAGGATTAAGATTTTGACGGCAAGTAAAGAAAACATAAAAGGGGTAGTGGTCGAGCCTTCGGAATTAATTCTTGAAACTTCCGAAGGAAAGAAAAAGCTTAAAAGAGGCCTCGATATTGAATTCCTGAGAAAATGGGCTTAAACTTTTACCAAACAAAATTGGAGGTGTTTATGTTAAGAAAATTATTTTTTATGGGGCTAATCCTTTTAATTAGCCTCACAAGCTGCAAGAAAGAAAAAGGTGAAGTGGTCGCAAAAGTGGATGGCATCAATATCACTAAACAGGAACTGGAAATACAAACTCCAGAAGGATTCAAAGGCGACCCAAGGGTCGCAAATGAAATTTTAAATCAATACGCAAATGAAGTTTTATTGTACAAGGCGGCAAAAGATGAAGGTTTTCTCAAAAGGGAGGACTTAAAGGCCCAAATTAAGGTAACGACCATCAAAGTGGTTAGCCAATACTATTTAAACGAAAAATTGCAAAATGTAAATGTAACCGAAGATGAAATAAATCGAGAGTTGCAGAAAACCAAGCCATATTTTTCCAAGAAGATTGATATGCTGGTTCTATACTACTCCGATCCCTCGAAAGCTTCTCAATACAAGCAGCTCCTTTATAACCCATATCCAGTTATTGTTTCCGAAGTAAACAAACTTAACCCACAAGAAGTTCAGGTTGCCCCGCTAAGTGAAAACCTCGGAGTTATTTATTACACCTACGGTGAAGACCTCTTCAAGATTATTAACAATTTAAAGGTTGGAGAAATATCCGAACCAGTTCCTCTTCGGCAAACTGGGTATTACGCCCTAATAAAAATTCTTAACATTCAAAATGCAGAAATCAATGAAAATGACATAAAAGATTTTCTGCATAAAACTTTAATTTCAATAAAGCAAAGCCAACTAAGGGATTCTATTTTAACTGCACTCCAGAACAAATATAAAATTTCGGAGGTCAAAGGGAAATGAGAAGAACAGGACTACTTGTACTGCTTCTCTCAGGTTTTTTATATGCCCAGACTACTATAGAAGATAAGGTCGTCGCACGGGTTGGTGACGAAGTAATAACTCTATCTGAACTAAACGAACTTTATGAGAACTACAAAAATCTCTACCCCAATATGAGCGAAAAGGACCTTAAAAACTCGATACTCCAAGAATTGATTAATAACAAGTTAATCTTACAGGCAGCAAAAAAGGATACGACAATTGCTAAACCCGGGCCAGAGGAAATAAACCAGGCCCTCGAGGAGAGAATTAAATACTTTGAGCAGCAATATGGAACCGAAAACTTCGAAAATATGCTGAAAAGTCAAGGCCTGACAAGGGAAAGCCTAAAAGAGATGTACAGGGAAAATATCTCTGACGAAATCCTGGTTCAAAGGTATATTGACAAATATGTAAGGCCTAAAATCCAGGTAACCCCTCAGGAAATACGCAACTTTTACGACCAGTACAAAGACTCTTTAAAAGAGCCGGATATGTATAGAATTTCGCACATCTTCATCAGGGTAAAGGTAGATTCTGCGCAAGAAGCCGTGGCTCTCAAAAAAGCCCAATCACTTTACAATCAGCTTACGAAAGGGGCCAGTTTTGAAGACTTGGCCAATAGATACTCCGACGACAGAGAATCCGCAGCATATGGAGGAGCAATAGGTACAATTCCCAAAAACTTTTTCCCACCAGAAGTCCAGGAAAAACTGGACAAGTTGAATCCCGGCGAAATATCAGAGCCTATAAGGGGCGACAACGGTTATCACATTTTTAAAATGGTTAGCAAAACTGCAACGAGCTACCAACTAAAACATATCTTAGTAAAAGTAGAGCCCAAAGCTGAGGAATGGAATAAAGCATACCAGAAAGCCCTATCCATTAAAAATAAAATAGACGTACAAAAACAGGATTTCGAAAGTCTTGCAAAAACATACTCTGATGATGAGGAAACAAAGGACTTAGGTGGAGACCTTGGATGGGTTCCCTACACAAATCTACCAGACGAATACAAGCAAAAATTAGCCAATGCGAAAGTTGGAGATATTATTATAATCAAAACACAAAATGGCTATGACATTGTAAAAGTGACCGACAAAAAACAGGGCAAAGTTCCCGAATTTTCAGAGGTGCAGAACAACATCAAACAATATATCGAGAATGTAAAATTGCAAGAAGAGCTTTCAAAGCTTATTGAGGATTTAAAGAAAAAGACTTTTATTGAAATAAAAGAATTTTGAGGATAGACCTTTTTTTGAAAAAGGTTGGAATCTTAGAATCCCGCTCAAAGGCAAGGGATGTTACTATTAAAGTTAATGGACAAGAGAAAAAGCTTTCCTATGAAGTAAAAATCGGCGACGAGGTTGAAATTACTTTGGAAGATGGAAGCTACCTTAGATTCCAGGTTTTGGACATTCCTTCCCAAAATGTTCCCAAAAACAAACGTTCGCTATATATTAGAATAATTGAGCAAGGAAAGTTATCTAACTTTTTAGAAAAAGAAGCGAGTTTCTTAAAATGGTTATTCGAAAATCATTAATCTTTGCTACGCTTCTTGCCACTTCTTGTGCTTACTTCAATACCTTCTACAACACCGAGAACTATTTTAAAGAGGCAGAGAAAATTTACAGAGAAAAAGGGCAACTAACAAGAGAAGCATCGACAAACTACAACAAAGTCATCGAAAAAAGCTCTAAAATCTTCGAATACTACAAAACCTCTCAGTACGTTGACGACGCCCTATTTTATACTGCAATTGCATATAAAAGACTGGGTAACTACTCGCAGGCAAAAATAAAATTTGAGGAACTTTTTAAATATTTCCCCAATTCAAAATATCGCAAAAAAGCCCTCTTAGAGTATGTTGATCTTCTTATTACAATGAACTACTTAGACGAAGCTAACGCAACAATAAAGAAAAATCCTGAACTTGCAAGGGATCAAGATTTTCTCGCAGTCAAATCAAAACTCCTATATGTCAATGGTGAATACAGAGACCTTTTGAACCTCGTAAACGATAACTGGAAAGCCCTTCAAAAAAACCCTTTTAAAAAAGCAATTTATTCTCTGGCTTTAGAGGCTGCGGTAAAAACCGGAAACATAGATATAGCGGAAAAGGTTTTAAAACAACTGGAGAAGCTTGTGAGCAGTGACAATGAAAGGGCTTATTTAATGACGACAAGGGCAACTATTCTTGCAAACAAAGGAGATTACGAGCAAAGCATCAAAGTTTTAGAAGAGTCAAACCTTCCGGAAAATTCGATCCCATATAGAAACATAAAATACGAAAAGGCAAGGATATTAACTCAGGCGGGGCTTTACGATAGAGCCTTAGAAGAACTCAAAGCCATTGAGGAAAAATCAATTCGAGATTCGGTATATTTCAAGGCACTCTTTTTGAAAGGGAAAATAATGGAAACCCTCGATAGCTTAAGTATAGCTCTTTCCATATATCAGGATTTAAGAAACTTTCCAATATCACAAGCAATGAGAGAAGAAGTTGAACTAAGGTATAAGACTCTACTGGAAGTTTCATCGGATACTCTCGAAGAATCAGACGAAAGTAAACTTCGCAAGGCGGAGCTCTTCCTTTACGACCTTAAGAATCCCGAAAAAGCTTTAAAGATATACGAGGAACTTACTCAAAATGCAAAAAGTGAAAATGTTAAACTCAAAGCCTTATACGCTGAAATGCTGGTCTATTTATATCATCTGAAGGATGAGGGAAAAGCCAGGGAAATAGCTGAAAGAATAGTTTCAGAATACCCTGAAAGCACTCAGGCCTCAAAGATTTTAGAACTAAACCTGTTGAATGTTAAAAAAGAATAACTTATAATTTTTCACATTATGGCACTATTCAAATCAAAAGAGTCGATTGTTTTGTCTTATTTATGGGACAATCCCACAATAACAAAAAATCTACCCTTTGAAGAACAGCGTTTTTTATTGCTAAAAATTAGGCCATTGGAAATCCCACCACCTCCCAAGGTAAATCTAATCCTCGTTCTCGACAAAAGCGCCTCAATGGAAGGCGAACCCTTAGAAAACCTGAAAAAGGCAGTAAGGGAAATTCTCCAGATTCTTGACGACGAGGACCATATTAGTATTATACTTTTTGACTCCGAAGCGAGAGTTTTGGTGTCAAATACACCAGCCTCTCAAAGAAAGGAAATACGAATGAGGGTAGAAGACATCTTTCCCCTCGGGGGGACGTCAATAGATGAAGGAATTGAACTGGGAATCAAAGAGGCTGAAAAGTTCCGCGGTCCTGATGTTCTCAGCTGGATGATCTTACTTACCGATGGTAAGAACGAACATGGCGACAACAAGCGCTGTTTAGACCTTGCAAGAGAGGCAAGGAAAATGGGAATAAATATCTCCACTATCGGCCTTGGTAGAAAGTGGGACCCGAAACTACTGGAAGAAATTGCTGACCTTTCAGGTGGCAAGATGTATTTTGTTGAAAATCCGGAGGATTTAAAGGAAAGGTTCGTAAAAGAATTTCAGAACATAAAAAATGTAGCCTATCGAGATGTTAATTTAAAAATTAGATTCGAAAAAATTGCTCGAATGTCTGAAGTCTCTCCGGCCTTTTTAGTGACGCCTCAAATCAAAAAGATTGAACCGCTTTGGGACGGGACCCAGTGGATCATCGAAGTAGGGAATCTGGAAAGAGATAAAGAGAAACTCGTCCTTCTCCAGCTCTTCCTTTCTGAGCCGGAATCAAGTTACATAAACAAAATTTTTGAGTACGAAATCGAGTATAGAACGATCTTAGGCGAGAAACTGACCACACAAGCCCATAATGTGGTCCTGGAGGTTACAGAAAGTTATGTTGCACAATTCGATGACGAAGTTAGAGAAACACTCGAGAGATTAAGCCTTTACATTCAGCAGGAGTTGGCAGAAAAGTATATTGACGAAGGGAAACCATTAGAAGCTCTAACAATATTGCAGACAATGGTTCAAACTGCGGTGAAGTTTGAAAATGAAACATTGAAAAAATTAATCGAGGAAAATATCAAAAAGATAAAGGTAGAAGGCTCTCTCCCCGAAGAGTTTAGAATAGAAACGAAATATAAGACAAAGATGGTAGAAGAATGAAGTGTCCAATTTGTGGTTTTCAAAATAAAAGCGGTGTTAAATTCTGCGAAAGATGTTTCTCCGCCCTTGATATATTCAGCGTAAAACCGGAAGAGGAAGGCGTCTTTTGTCCAAATGGTCATTGGAATCCTGCAGGTGTTAAATTCTGTACCGTTTGTGGGGCGCCTATCCAAAAAGCTGAAGTTTTATTAAGTCCCTACGTTTTTGTAGATAAAGAAACAGGGGATCTGGTTTCTATACCTTTAACAGAAGACAAAGTAACAAGGGTTGTAATCGGAAGAAAAAGTAATGAGTTCACACCGGATGTTGACCTTTCTTCCTTCAGAAATTCTGCAACGGTATCGAGAAGACATGCAAGACTTACGATAAACAAGGAAACCGGTGAAGTGATTATTGAAGACCTTGAAAGCACCAATGGAACATACATCAATGGAGAACGATTAGAGCCACAAAAACCTTATAAATTACAACCTGGTGATGTGGTGAGCTTCAGTAAGAAACTGCATCTAGTTTTTGAGGTTAAAGAATTATGAGACTCTTGAGATGTCCAAGGTGTAATACTTTCAACGCCGCTGAAGCCGAAAAATGCATCATTTGTGGCTTTGAACTCAATTCCAAATTCTGCCCCAAATGTGGCACCAAAGTAGAGTTAGATACAGAAACATGTCCAAACTGTGGATATAACCTTGTACGTCTCTTTTTCACCCCCTTCTTCCTGAAAGAAATAAAGGATTCAAAATACAGAATCCACTCAAAAGAAAGATTTGGCACTATCCTTCAAGAAGTAAATCCAAATCTTACCAAATTACTCGTTGAATCACCTATCCAGCGTTTTTACGGTGCCCTCGGCAACTTAGTAGACATCATTGAAATAGGGCCTAAAGAGTACGTTCCCGTAATTGAAAAGCCGCAGGAAATAAAAGAATTACATCAGCTTTGGGAAGAAAACGGCGACAGAAGGAAAATCGAGATTTTAAGAAATCTTATACAACTTGTAATTAATCACAACCTCTTTTATCCAGACAAACTGGAAGAGGTAATCTTTGACGAAAAAAATAGGCCTATATTCCAGGTTTCCGTTGAAAAGAAAAGGGGATTTATAGATCCCAATGAATTCCTTTGCAAAATAATCTCGGGACTAAAAGGGGCGAAGGATTCATTATGGGAAAAGGGAAAGGCAGAAATCCTAAAGGAAAGCTGTGATTTCGTATCGCTGAACAAATGGATAAGAGAGTTGGAACAAAGGCTCAAATCCCCTCTCATCAAATACGCAGGAATAAGCGATAAAGGTCCTGCGAGAGCTAACAATGAGGACGCAATACTCATGTTCAGCACCAAGTGGGAAACCAATATCAAGGATACTTCTGAAACATACCATCGATACCTCTTTGTCCTTTCAGATGGACTTGGAGGGCATGAAAAAGGAGAGGTCGCTGCAGAACTCATAATTGAAGGGATAAAGAAAGAGTTTACTAAAAACTTACTGCCGAAGAAACAGATTCAACTTGAAGATGTAATAGATTCTCTCCAGGTGGTAAATAATCGTGTATATTCGATGAACCTCGATAAGGACAATCAAACGGACAAAATGGGTGGAACAGTCTCTGGAGTTATCATAGACAATGAAAGATTTATAATTTTCAATGTAGGAGACTCACCTATATTCATCCTCACCGATGATATGATTACAGAAATCTCTACAAGAGATGTCTCAGAGCACAAATCCAAGGCAATAACCCAGGCCATAGGAATAAAAAGTTCTGAAGATATTAAAATCCACATTGATGAATTGAAAACACCAGAATCTAAGTTTAAAATTCTCATCTGCTCTGACGGCCTTACTGATGTAGTTGGGCCCGGGGAAATCAAAAAAATTATAGATAGTAAAAAGGGTGATTTGCACGAAGTGTGTACAAAGCTCGTTCAGGAAGCCTACAAAAGAAAAACTACAGATAATGTAAGCGTGATATTAATTGAGGCTGAAAAGGAAACTATCATAGGAAAGGTGCAATGGAAAAGTGCCCAAGATGCGGTAAAGATAATTTAGACAATGCGGTTTTCTGTGCCTTTTGTGGTTACAAGTTTGAAGATATAACTTGTAAAGTCTGTGGAGAACATAATCCTCCTCAAGAGCTATTTTGTGTAAAATGTGGTAGTCCCCTCTCTGAAACTCCTGTTATTATTGAAAATAGATACAAGCTGATAAGGAAAATTGGTGTCGGTGGATTTGGAAAAACTTACCTCGCAGAAGACCTTCAACTTTTCGGGAAAAAGGTTGTGATAAAAGAATTCAGCATGAACGTTAGTAAATTTGAAGAATTCGCAAAGTATACCCAAAAAGAAGGAATGGTCCTTGCCAAATTGAATCACCCCCAGATTCCCAAAATTCACGGATTTCTGGAAGATAGAAAAAATGCAAAAATTTACCTCATCCAGGATTTTGTTGAAGGAAAAAATTTAAGGCAAATTCTCGCAGAGCGCAAAAAACTCGAAGAAGACGAAGCTATAATTGTTTTAAAAGATGTCCTGGATATTCTTCATTATCTCCACTCTTTCAACCCGCCATTGGTCCATCGCGATATAAAACCAGAAAACATAATTGTTGACCCAAATGGAAAGGCATTTCTTGTGGACTATGGAGCTGTTATCGAATATCAGAGTGATCAAAAAGACAGAGAAATAATCTATACAAAGGGCTATGCAGCCCCTCAACAAAAACAAGGATATTCAAGCCCCTCCACGGACCTATACTCCTTGGGTATTGTTGCCATTGAAATCCTCACAGGATTAAATCCCGAAAAATTTAAGGATGAAGAAACCGGGATAGTAGATTACTCAGTAATTAAAGATTTAAGCGTAGAACTCAGAGATTTCCTGATGCGAATGACTAAACCATCTCCTGCTGATAGATTCAAGAACGCAGCAGAAGCTAAGAGCGCCCTTGATATAATAGAAAAAATAAGGACCTTGAGGGACATAAAGATCAATCAGTATAGAGGGAAAATAGGAGATAAAGAGCGTAAAGAAATCATTGATATGGCCCACAAATTGGGAATTCCATCTGACCTAATCAACAAAGTAATTGACGAAGAAAAACACAAAACAACCGTCAAAGCTTCTACTTCAACCAGCTCAGTAGCAACTTCCCCCTTTGTTACCAGGCTCTCAATGGCTCCACAAACTGGGGCTGTTACTACCATCAAAATGCTTGGCAAGGTTCAGGCTCATCAGGGTGCCGCAATAAAAGTAATTTTTTCTCCAAAAGGCGATAGCATGATAACAGCGGGCCTCGATGGAGTTGTAAAGGTCTTTGGTACCTCAGATTGGGAGAGGAAGATCTCGTTAAAGGCCACTTCAGAAGATGATGCTGTTACGGATATAAAAGTATCACCAAATTCCCAATATTTTGTAGTATCAACCAAGAACGGACTTGTAAAGTTTTATGAAACTTCAGCCTGGACCCGTTTAAGCGTTGTTAAATTACAGAATGACGAAATTTCGGAAATTGCCTTTTCTCCAGATTCCAGGTTTCTTTATGCTGGCGGCTATGAAAATATAATATCCATTTTCGACCTTATAAAGGTTGAAAAAATAGGAGCAATGGCAGGTCACAATACCTGGATAAGCTGTCTTGACCACTCACCCAAAGCGCCCATACTTGTCTCGGGTTCGTGGGATGGCACAGTTATTATATGGGATACTTCAACCTTTAAACAGAAACAGGCAGTAAAAGAGCACCTTGGACAGGTTAGAAAGATAAAATTTGCCAATTCTGGAAAATTTTTCATAACCGTTGGAAACGATGGAAGGCTTACGCTTTGGGATTCAAACACTTTGAATGCTATCAAAAGGCATCAGATATCAGAAGATTCCAGAAATATTGTGGATATAGCAATAACTCCTGACGAAAACCACGTTCTTATAGCTTTAGAAACAAGGCTCTTTGTAATGGGCCTCGAACTTATGGATAAGAAAACAGAAATCGACCTTCAGACGAGGAGATGCACCAGTATTAGCATATTCCCTCAAAAGAATTATTTTGCAACCAGTGACGCTGAAGGAATGATCAAACTCTGGAAATTGGCGGGGCTAACTTAAGTCAATCTTGAATATTACCCTTTCTCTCTTCATTCGTTCTGCATGGATGATGTGGATGATATTCATAGCGGCTTCAGCAATAGAACTACTTATGACCCAGTATTCGTAACGCTCCGCCCACTTGAGCTCTAATTTGGCCCTTTCAAGCCTTTCAATAAGTTCCTCTTCACTCTCTGTTTTTCTTAAACTTAGCCTTCTTTTGAGCTCCTCAAAAGAAGGTGGCAGCAAAAAGATTGAAACCAGGTCTTTGCCAAAAATCCCCTCCAACGTGTTTCTACCCTGGATGTCTAGATCCATTATAACATCCTTTCCTGCCTTCAAAGCCTCCATTACTGGGGCTTTTGGAGTTCCATAATATTCTCCTCCAAAGACCTTGGCCCATTCCAAAAGTTCTCCCTTTTCTATCATCCGTTCAAATTCTTCCTTTGAAACGAACTTATAATCAACGCCGTCTCTCTCGTTGGGACGTGGAGGCCTTGTAGTAACTGATACGGAATAAAAGAGATCAGGTTCTAACTTTCTAACTTCACTTAAGACTGTGGTCTTTCCCGTTCCAGAAGGGGCTGAAATTACAACTACAAAAGGCTTGTGGTTCATTCTACCGTCACGCTTTTTGCAAGGTTTCTGGGTTTATCAACATCACATCCCCTGCCTACCGCCACATGGTAAGCAAAAAGTTGCAGAGGAATTATGGACACTATAGGGGTGAACAATTCATTTACACGGGGAATTTCAAAGGTATAATCACTCAATGCCTTCATTTTCTCATCGCCCTCAGTGATAACGGAGAGAATGACTCCGCCCCTTGCCTTTACTTCCTCCAGATTGTTTATAGATTTTTCGTAGACTGACGTATAGGGATTAATAAAGACCACAGGCAGATCCTTATCTACAAGGGCAAGGGGGCCATGCTTCATCTCGCCAGCGGCGTAACCTATCGCATGAATATAAGAGATTTCTTTAAGTTTCAAGGCACCCTCTAAAGCTGTAGGATAATTTACCCCACGACCTAAAAACATAAAATACTTGGCGTCAAGGAACTTATCAGCTACTTCCTTAATCTGTGCATTTTTATCCAGTACCTTTCTTATCATTGACGGTATCTCATTAAGCTCCTTCCTCAATGTTTGAAATTCTTCTTCTGATACATACCCACGTAGCAAGCCAACTTCAAGACTCAGAAGGGTTAGAATTAAAATCTGCGCTGTATAAGCCTTAGTTGAAGCTACTCCAATTTCAGGACCCGCATTGATATACAAAACATAATCCGATTCTCTTGCAATAGAACTATCTTTCACATTAACAATCGAAAGCACCTCAAGTCCGCTCTCCTTTACCATCTTGACACCTGCAAGGGTATCTGCCGTTTCACCTGACTGACTTATGGCGATGACTAAGGTATTCTGGTTGAGTACCGGTTCTCTATAACGAAACTCTGATGAAAAATCCACATCGGTCTGGATTTTTGCGAGCTTCTCCAGTACATATTTACCAACGAGTCCAGCATGTAACGAAGTCCCGGACGCCTGAATAAGGATTCTATCTTTATTCAAAAGTAACCTTCTCAAATTAAAATCTTTGAGGAGCGTTACTTCCTTTCCGCGAATATAATATTCAAGATTCCTGGAAATAACTTCTGGCTGTTCGAAAATCTCTTTAAGCATAAAATGGGGAAATTGTCCCTTCTCAGCCATATCGACAGTCCACTCGACCCTGGAAATTTCTTTCTTTTTCTCATTTCCGTTGAAATCTATAATTCTCCAGCTATCCTGGGTTAACACAGCTATTTCACCATCAGCCAGTGGGACAACTTCTTTGGTGTGCGCCAGTAAAGGTGTAATGTCGGACGCCAGAAACATCTCCCCTTTCCCAATCCCCACTATTAGAGGGCTATTCATTTTAACCCCAATAATTTTATCGGGCTCATTGGAAGAAACAATCACAAGAGCAAAAGAACCTTTAAGCCTATTAACAGTTTTTAATACAGCATCAACGAGGGAACCTTCGTAATACTCTTCTATAAGGTGAGGAACCACTTCACTGTCGGTTTCAGAAATGAACTTGTGTCCACGGGATTCCAGTTCTCTTTTAAGTTCTTCAAAATTTTCTATAATTCCGTTGTGAGCAACGGCAATCTGTGATTTACAGTCTACATGAGGATGGGCGTTGATGTCGTTTACCTTTCCGTGAGTTGCCCACCTTGTATGGCCTATTCCCACTTTACCATTGAAGGCTAAACCATTGACGAGGTTATAAAGATCGCCGATTCGCCCAGCACGCTTTCTAACTAATAGCCTGCCATTGTGGATAACAGCAATACCTGCAGAATCGTAGCCTCTATACTCCAGTTTCTCGAGGCCGACGAGAATTACCGAATCAAGATCTTTATTACCAATGTAACCGATGATTCCACACATTTTAATAAAATGCCGGAGGAGGGACTCGAACCCTCACGGCCTTGCGGGCCACCGACTTTTGAGGCCGGCGCGTCTTCCGATTCCACCACTCCGGCGTGTCGTTAATTATAAATCCATGATTGTTTACATTCAAACAAAAACGAATGACATCCGACTTGGTATTTCAAACTTTTTAGTTTATACTAAGACACGCTCGGAGAGGTGCCCGAGCTGGCCGAAGGGGCACGATTGGAAATCGTGCGTACCCCTAAAAGGGGTACCGTGGGTTCGAATCCCACCCTCTCCGCTTTTATTACACAATTTGAATTTACGTTCCTGTGAGAGTATAATATTGGAAATGGAGGAGATGTAAATGCGTACTTTTTTGCCTAAAATAGAAAACATTGAGAGAAAATGGTTTCTCGTGGACGCTTCGGGAATTGAGTTGGGGCGTCTTGCCTCAAGAATAGCTTTGCTTCTACAGGGAAAGCGGAAAAGAATATACACTCCTCACATCGATACTGGTGATTTCGTCGTTGTGATTAACGCAGAAAAAGTTGTTTTAACAGGTAAGAAATGGGATCAAAAAATCTATTATCATCACTCCAACTACCCAGGCGGATTAAAGGCAAGAACAGCAAGACAGATCTTCGAAAGTCACCCTGAAAGGTTAATTGAACTTGCAGTTAAAAGAATGTTGCCTAAAAATAAGCTTGGGCAGAGGATGTTCTTGAGACTTAAAGTCTATAAGGGTCCTGAACATCCCCACAAGGCCCAGAACCCTGAACCCATTGATATATTGAAAATAAATTAAGGAGGTTAAAACTTGGAAGGCACCAAAGTAATTTTTGCTTGGGGATCCAGAAAGAGATCAGTGGCAAGGCTTCGTCTTAAAGAGAATGGTAAAGGCAGAATCTACGTTAACGGACTCAGACCGCTTGAGTACTTCAATAGAGAAGATCTGGTTATACATGCACTGGAGCCACTGAAGGTTGCTGGCTTAGAGGGTAAATTCGACGTTGTTTGTAAGGTAGAAGGCGGTGGCAAGTCCGGTCAAGCTGGTGCAATGAGACTTGCTTTAGCAAGAGCATTGAAAGCCTTTGATGAGAACCTAACCGAGGTCCTTAAGAAGTTCAGAATGCTATCAAGAGATCCAAGAGAAAAGGAGAGGATGAAATATGGAAAGAGCAAGAGAAGAAAATCTCCACAATACTCCAAGCGATAATAACATAGCATTTCCAGTTACTTTGAAAGACCTTCTCGAGGCTGGGGTACAGTTTGGACACAAGAGAAGGCGTTGGAACCCCAGGATGAAGCCTTTTATCTTTACTGAAAGAGACGGACATCATATAATTGACATCAGAAAAACCTATGAAAAGTTGCAGGAAGCTTACAACTTTTTGAAACGTCTATCTTCAAGGGGTGGAACTGTCCTTTTTGTGTGCACAAAGAAGCAGGGCAAAGAAATTGTTGCAGAAGAAGCAAAAAGGTGCGGCGCTTTTTACATGACAGAAAGGTGGCCTGGTGGCACCCTTACCAATTTTGAAACGATTAGAAGCAGAATCAATCGGATGAAAGAATTGATGCAGATGAAAGAAACCGGAGAGATAGAACAGTATCCCAAGAAAGAACAACTTCTCATGCTAAAGGAACTGGAAAAATTGCAAAAGGTATTCACCGGGATTATGGATATGGAGACCCTACCTGATGCAGTTTACATCGTAGATCTTGTGAAAGAAGATATAGCCTTTAGGGAAGCAAAACGCCTTGAGATACCGGTAATAGCAATTGTAGATACAAACGCAGATCCATCTCAGGTTGATTATCCCATTCCTGGTAACGATGACGCAATAAGGTCAATTGCCCTTATAACCAAAACCCTTGCCAATGCAATCCTCGAAGGGAAACAGGGTGCAGAGACTACAATGGTCGAGAAGAAAGAAGAGTAAGGAGGTAAAAAATTATGTCAATTCCTGCAAATTTAATTAAAGAATTGAGGGAAAGAACAGGTGCTGGAGTTCTTGATTGCAAAAAGGCCCTTGAAAAGACCAACGGTGATATTGAAAAGGCTGTTGAAGAACTTAGAAAAATGGGCCTTGCTAAGGCGGACAAAAAGCTGGACAGAGAGACCAAAGAAGGAATAATAGAAGCTTATATCCACCCAGGAGCGAGGCTTGGTGTCCTCGTTGAAGTTAATTGCGAAACTGATTTCGTCGCAAATACTGACGAGTTTAAAAAGTTGGCTCACAACCTTGCCCTGCAAATCGCTGCAATGGCTCCTAAGTATGTAAAAAGAGAAGATGTGCCAGAAGAAGTTATTGCAAAGGAAAAAGAGATATTAATGGAGCAACTTAAGAGGGAAGGGAAGCCCGAAAATGTCATACAGAAAATAGTTGAAGGAAAGATGGAAAAGTTTTATCAAGAAAACGTCCTTTATGAACAACAATTCTTCATGCAACCAGAAATTACCGTCGAAGAATATATAAAACAGCACATCGCAAAATTCTCTGAGAATATAAGAGTTAAGAGGTTTGCGAGGTTTAAAATAGGTGAAGAGTAAGTATCACCGGGTACTCCTCAAGCTGTCGGGCGAGCTTTTTGGTAACGAGAAGGAAAATTTAGATATTAATTTCCTTAACAGGATTTCAAAGGAAATTGCTTACTGTTCCAGGGATTTGGGGACCCAAATTGCCATTGTAGTAGGTGGTGGTAATATCGTACGCGGGAAAACCATAGAAAAACTTGGATTTGACAGGATATCCGCTGATTATATGGGGATGCTTGCTACCGCGATCAACAGTATGGCGCTTCAGAATGCCCTTGAAAAAGAAGGCGTTGAAACAAGAATAGTCACCGCCATAGAAATTAGAGCGATAGGTGAACCTTTTATAAGAAGAAAAGTTCTCAAGCATTTGGATAACAATAGAATTGTGATCTTTGCTTGTGGAACCGGGAATCCCCTTTTTACGACAGACACAGCGGCAGCCCTCAGAGCAGGCGAAATAAAGGCCGACATACTGTTGAAAGGTACAAAAGTAGATGGTGTTTATGACAAAGACCCCAAGATGTACAGTGACGCGAAGAAGTTTGACTATTTAGACCTCAAAACCATGCTTAATTTAGAGCTTGAAGTGATGGATCAAACTGCTATCGCCCTCTGTCGTGAAAACAAGATTCCCATTTTGGTTTTCGATGTTACGAAAGAAGGGAATTTAACCAAAGCATTAATCGGAGAAAAAATAGGTACCTTTGTTGAGGTTTAACCTTTCCATAGGAGGCCGCCAACATGTTAGACAAGGTATATAAAGAAGTTGAATCTCGAATGAAAAAGACCGTTGAAAATTTTGAAAGAGAAATCTCAAGGTTAAGAACCGGTCGTGCTACTCCTTACCTACTGGACGGAATAAAAGTGGAGTATTACGGCTCTCAGGTCCCCATAAATCAGATTGCTACCATCCAAATACCCGATCCATCAATGATTTTGATCCAACCCTGGGACAAGTCGGTGATAGGCGAAATTGAAAGAGCTATCAAAAAAGCCGGCCTGGGCCTTAATCCTCAGAGCGACGGTAATGTACTCAGAATTCCTATACCTCCACTTTCAGAAGAAAGGCGTCAGGAACTCGTAAAATTGGTTAGAAAATACGCCGAAGATGCTCGGGTGGCCATTAGAAATATACGGAGAGACGGTGTCGAACAGGTAAAAAAGATGGAGAAAAACAAAGAGATTAGCGAGGATGATTCTAAAAGGGCGGAAAAACAACTCCAGGAACTCCACGACAAATACATCGA
Organism: candidate division WOR-3 bacterium; assembly: GCA_039803545.1. Taxonomy (NCBI): domain Bacteria; kingdom Pseudomonadati; phylum Caldifarciminota; species Caldifarciminota bacterium. The sequence continues at coordinate 1,057,628 of JBDRYS010000001.1, forward strand.
GGAGATCAACAAACTGGTAAAAAATAAGGAGAAAGAGATTCTTGAAGAATAACCTGCCTCAGCATGTGGCCATTATCATGGATGGTAATGGCCGCTGGGCACGGGAGCGTGGACTTCCAAGATACTTGGGGCACAAGGCGGGGGCAGAGTCCACCAGGGAAGTCATAAAAACCTCTCAACAACTTGGCATCAAGTACCTAACCCTTTACACTTTTTCAATAGAAAACTGGCGGAGGCCAAAGCAGGAAGTTGACTTTTTAATGACCCTCCTTCGGAAGTTAATTCGAGATGAAGTGGACAGTCTATACAAAAACAACGTCAAGCTCGATTTCATAGGAAAAATAGAACTTTTTCCTGAATCTTTGTCCTACGAACTTAAAAGAGCAAAAGAAAAAACGGCAACGTGTACAGGGTTAAATGTAATTCTCGCACTATCTTATGGCGGAAGAGCCGAGATCTTAGATGCTGTAAAAAGGATCGTCAAAGAAGGTGTCAACCCTGATAATATTACTGAAGAGCTCTTTAAGAAATACACCTACATGCCCGACATCCCTGAACCGGATCTTCTTATAAGAACAGGAGGAGAGGTGCGCATTTCTAATTTCCTGTTATGGCATATAGCCTACACTGAACTTTACTTTACACCGACTTTATGGCCCGATTTCCGGAAAGAGGAATACATTAAAATTCTCCAGGACTACAGCAAAAGAGAAAGGAGATTTGGCGGTGTCGTTGAAGGCTGAATTAAAAATAAGAACCCTTACAGCCATTGTTTTAATTCCCGTGGTTCTGCTTTTAATATATCTCGGGAAATTTTATTTTACTTTATTGGTAATTGTCGCCTTTGGATTAGCGCAATGGGAATTCCTGAATCTTTACGCCGTTAAAAAAAATCTTGCCTTTTACGCTACCTTTCTTCTTGTTACAGCAATATTAGGCTTTTATTTTAATTACACCTCCATAGTGCTTCTTTCAATTCTGCTCCTCTACTTTCCTATACCTATCCTATGGAGCAGAGACTACAAAATCAAAGAATTCGCCCTGACCACTTTTATCTTCCTTTACATAGTGATAGGAGCCATCTCGGCATTGATAATAAGACAAAAAATGGGAATTAAAGGGATTTTGTTCTTCCTCTTTATCATCTGGATCTTCGATAGCATGGCATACATCGCCGGGTACTTCTTTGGGAAACACAAACTTGCAGAAAAAGTAAGCCCTAAGAAAACTATAGAGGGATACATCTACGGAATCCTCTTTACTATTCCCTTTGGCTTTTTATTGCACTTTTTGAAAATCACACCTTCACAAAACCTTTACATCAATATAATTCTTACATTTTTAATATCTATTCTCTCCCAAATCGGCGACCTTGTTGAATCCGCCTTCAAAAGAGAAGTTGGAGTTAAAGATTCCTCAAATCTATTCCCCGGGCATGGGGGGATGCTTGATCGGATTGACAGCATCATCTTCACAGCGCCTTATTTTGCCTTGATAACAAGGATCCTGGGACTATGGAAATAAAAGAATTTCAGAAGATCATAAGAGAAACCTATTTTGAGAAAGACTCAAAGAGGGGCAAAGCGGAGACCTTTCGCTGGTTCGTTGAAGAAGTCGGGGAACTGGCAAAGGCGATGAAGCACGAATCGAAGGATGAACTAGCAGAAGAATTTTCCGACGTCTGTGCCTGGCTCTTTTCCTTAGCCAACCTCTACGATATCGATATGGAATCTGCAGTCTCAAAATACTCCAAAGGTTGCCCTAAGTGTAAAAAATCGCCTTGCCAATGCAAGGAATGAGAATCCATTATGTCAGAGAGAAAGGCCATTCTTTATGTAGTACTTTCTTCATTAATCTGGAGTACATCTTTTCCCGCCGTAAAATTAGGTCTTAGTTATCTTCCACCAATTCTTTTTATTTTTCTTAGGTTCTTTCTTGGCACCCTCTTTTACATCCTTTTATTTTTTGCTTTTGAAAAAAAATTTGACCCAAACATTTTCAAAGAAAAATCGATCTACCTACTCGGCCTGGTAACCTACCTCTCCTACATTTTTCAATACTTAGGTCAGCAATACACCTTCGCTTCCCGTACTGCTCTCATAATAAACCTCTTTGTGATATGGGTTCCTATATTGGCAATTCTTCTTCTAAAAGAAAAACCTCCGAGGAGATTCTTCCTTTCTTTCGCTTTTCTTTTACCTGGAATGTTCCTGCTTACTACGGGCAAAAATGTAAAAGAATTTTTCCACTCGAGAATAATGGTCGGCGACCTTATCGTGCTCCTTGCCTCTTTCTGTTGGGCCTTTTATGTGATACTCTCCAAGAACCTCTTGAAAAGGTATAATTCACACGAAGTCAATATGATAACCTTCGGCATAACTGCCTTACTTTCCCTTCCAACCTTTCTCCTTCTGGATAAGGGGACCAGCATAGTTCTAAACTGGAAAAGCATTCTCCTCGTGGTCCATCTTGCACTAAACTGCACTGTCCTCGCTTACTATCTTTATGTTACCGGCTTAAAACATGCGGGTGCTATAAAATCCACCTTTTTTGTATCCCTTGAAGTACTGTTCAGTTTTATTGTAGCAGTGGTATTCCTTGGAGAAAGATGGGCACCCTTAGAATTGGTAGGCGGTGCGATGATGCTAATGGCTATAGCCTTAACAATTTAAAAGTGGGCAGAGGAGGATTCGAACCTCCGACCTCTGGTATGTGAGACCAGCGTTCTAACCAGACTGAACTATCTGCCCGTAGTTTATATATTATATTCTAGAGAGCAGGAATTTTAAAGTCTTTTAGAGGAGGCTTTCTCCATGTTCATCGCTTTATAATTTAAATTATGAAAATCCTGTGGCTCGATGATGAAATTGACCTTCTGAAGCCTCACATCATGTTTCTTGAGGATCAGGGAATGAAGGTCATAGGTATCGACCATCCTTTAAAGGCACTGGAAATAGCAAAGTCCGAAGACTTTGATGTAATCCTCATAGATTATAAAATGCCCCAGATTTCGGGAATAGAATTTGCAAGGGAAATCAAGAAGTTGCATCCCAACGTGCCTTTAGTACTAATAACTATGGTTCAGGATAAAGAGGTTATGGATGAGGCCTACTCTATTGACGTATTTGATTACCTCGTAAAACCCGTTCAACCTTCCCAGATCCTTGCGGTATTAAGAAAACTGGAAAAAGACAAAATAAAAAACCGCGCTGAAACCCGCAGAATTTTAAACTACTACAATGCTATAAACAGTCTCGGAAATGATTGGAAAGACTGGCTTGAAAAGGGTAGACTTCTCTTTTACTGGATGGTAGAAAGCCCTGAAGATGAACTTTTAAAAGAAGAATTGAAGACAAAAAATCAAGATTTTGCTACCTGGGTTATGAGAAAATACCCAGAACTCCTCAATACACCCGAAGTTCCTTTTATTTTCAGGATTTTCCAAAATCACGTATTCCCATTACTCAAAAATGGCGAGAGAGTTACTTTAATTGTCTTCGATAATTTTAGATTTGACCAGGCTCTTGAATTATCCAAGGCAATTCCATCGGGCTACAACGTCGAAATCCATCCCATATTCTCTGTTCTACCAACTGCGACCCAGTTTGCCAGAAACTCACTCTTCTCAGGACATACCCCTTACGATACCGAAAGAAGAAATCCCGGCTGGACGAGGGATAACTTACACGAAAAGGAGCTCTTAGAACAAAACCTCATTGAAAATGGCTTCAAAAATCTTCCCCATGTCATCAAAAAAATCAATTCCTTAGATGCTTTTAAGCAAGAGATTTTCGATGCAGGTCTGCCTCTCGAAGTTTACGTTATCAACTTTTTCGATATGATCTTTCATCTTCGAGAAGCAGAATCACCGCTCAGGGGGCTTATCGAAAGTGCAGAAGACTATGTAAAATTATGCAAATTCCTTCTCGAAAGTGCTAACTTTTTAGAAAAGTTGCACACACCAAATATTATCATAACCACTGACCACGGTTGGGTAAAAGGAGAAAAACCTGTGGTAATCCAGGGTGGTATGGAGACAACGGAGGGATTACGTTTCAAATTTGGTGACTCTTTGAAAGCTTTAGAAGGTAAACCCGTTGAATTAATGGATCTCAAAAAGTTTGGAATCCCCCAGATTGCAAGAATGCTCTTTTTAGCAAAGGGGTACGATTTCTTTGTTTACAAAAGTGACCCAGGTAAATACAAAAAGAGATACATGGGCGGTCTTTTCCACGGTGGTCTAAGCATTGAAGAAATGATCATACCACTAATAAGACTAAAAAGGCGCCTATCTTAAAATTCCTATCACCTCTTTCTTCGAAAAGAGCTTTCCTTGAAGAGTTCGACCCTTCACAAACAGGATGTACATCCCCTCATCAAGTTCAACACCATCAGCGTATGGATTAATCGTAAAGTCCAACTTACCATCCTCCAGAAGTTTTTCGCTGAAAAAGGTCTGGACCTTCTTTCCATCTAATCGGTAAAGTTCACAGGTTGCATAAACGGGAAATTCAGGAAATTCCACTTTAACCGCAATAGCCGGAACACCCCTCGAGGGCGAAAGGGCTTTCGAAGAAAGGGAAAGAAGAGTTCCCCCCGATGGTGGTAAAATCTGGATTGAATTCTTTCTCCCCATGGTGTTACCTTCCTTCGATGAAATCCAATTGTATTGAGAGTTTGACGGCAAGAAAGGTGAAAGTCTTTCTAAGGAAACGTTGTAAGACCCTCCCCAGCGGGCGGAATAGGGTACCACATCTACGATCTGACCGTAGGAATCGTATAGAAAGACAGTATCTCCAGTATTGTTAAGGGGAGGGAAATTCTTAAGCACCGTGCTATTTGAAATATTGAGGATTGCTGAAGAAAAAACAAAGTAGGAATCTGGCATAAGGGTGATTTCGGGTGCAGATTCTGATCTTTTCACAGGGTCGCCAACGCAATATCCCCTCAAAGAAATCGGACTATTTGAAACATTGTAAAGCTCAACCCACTCCATATCTCCGTTATACATAATTTCGTTTATTACTACCGGTGGCCTTCCTGAAAAAACCTGCAAAAAAGTCGAATCAAAGTAGATATCCTGAATTCCAACACGTAACCAGGCAGGATAGGTGCCCTGAGGTATTAGAAAAGGTCCAATTTTAACAGAGGTAGTAGAATCGGGAAAAAGGGATACACTCCTCTCCTCTTCAGAAGATGGCAAGGCCCCATGAATTTCGTAATTTAACTTCACAGCACTTAAAAATTCAGTACCTGTGTTTGTTATGCTTACAACAAAAGCCAGCTCGCAATCCCCACTCCTTTCAACCTTCACTTCCACCATTTTCAAGTTAAAGGGTTTTGAAACAGAATTCTCCCTTCCACAGGTATTGCCACCTGCTTCGTTACAATACCTCCAGTTGTCCGCATTATCCGGTCCCCAATAATATTTCCGTTCAAAACTCACCCCATCCTTTAATCTCAGAGGAAATCCACTTCCCAATCCAAAGGATGAAACAACGTTGCCGCTTCTATCTATAAGACATAACGTATCATTAGAAGAGAGGCCATTTCCCAAGTCTGTATCCTTAGTTGTCATCACTGAAATTCCACCGGGGAGCGAATAGGGCAAATAATTCTCTCCCTCTACAATGTACTCTCTGTCTAAAATGACTCCGTAGGACTTCGGCGGTACTCTTGTGGTGGCTTTCACCCTCGGATAAAATTGAAGGACTTCCGTAAAAGGAACGATGCTATCGAACTCGGCATTATCCCTGAGTTTAAAAAGTCCCATATCAACGGTATCATCATCAGGGTTATAAATCTCTATAAACTCATTACGGTCGCCGGGGGATAAAGAGCCCGTCTCCGGACCCAGTGGGTCCAGCATAACCTCGGTAATAACAGGATAAACAAAGACGAAAAATAATAAAATACTCATAAATCAAGCACGAAGGTTACGGGGCCGTAATTGATCAACTTCACTTCCATTTTTGCCTGAAAAATGCCTTTGGAAACTCTAATTCTCTCTTCCTCTAATTTCTCACAAAACTTTTCGAAAAACAGACGCGCCTTCTCCGGTTCCATACAATTATCAAAGGATGGGCGTCTGCCTTTTTCTATGTCCCCCTCGAGGGTAAAATTGGGCACTACAAGAATCCCAAGGCCGAGATCCTTTACCGACAGGTTCATCTTCCCGTTTTCGTCTTCAAAAATTCTCAGTTCTAATATTTTCTTAACAGCTTTGGAAATCTTCTCTTCACTATCCCCTTTCCCGAACCCAACAAGGAGCAAAAGTCCAGACTCTATCCCGGATACATAATTCCCCTCAACCCAGACTTCCGCCGTCTTAACCCTTTGAATTACCACCCTCATCTTTCACCTCCCCATTTATTTTAACCGTTAAATCCTGACCTTAAAAAGCCTTTTAATGTGCGAACAATTTTTCTAACCAAGGTTGACGGGTTAAAATCATTAAAATGTTTTCAATCCTTTTCCTAACCCTTCAGCTTCTCACACCGGAACAAATCGGTTTTTACGTCTCAAATTTAACGAAAGCTTCTCGTTCTCGAAACAAAGACTCTCTCCTTTACTATTACAACGAATTGAGAAATAAAGCCAATCCGCGAGAAGAAAATTACCTCTATGCTTACGCCAATGGGCTTGCGATTTTCCTAATTTTAACATCAGACAGCCTTTACGCAAATGAACAGTACGTCGACAGCGCTATTCTTTATTTAGAAAAGTGCACCCAATTGAAACCCGATTTCTCCGACGCCTACGCTGTCCTGGGTTCCCTCTACGGTATGAAGGCCATAATGAACCTTTCCCGCGTCGTGTACTGGGGGAAAAGATCAAAAGAGGCTTTTCAGAAGGCAAAGTCCCTTGATCCTGAAAATCCAAGAGTTTATTATTTGGAAGGAATATCTTTCTTTTTTAGACCAAAAACCTTTGGAGGAGGTAAAGAAAAGGCAAAGAAAAATTTTAAGAAGGCATTGGTCTTGTTCCATAAAGAAAAAAATCCCCTTTCATGGGGGTATATGGAATGTAAGGCGACAGAAACTAAAAAATTAGCCTCAAAAGTTTTTGCCTCACCAAAGGCAAAGAAACCGGTAAGTGCGCGTTTAAAAACGAGAACCTAATTCTTTCGGGTAAAACTCCGAGGGTGAAAACACAAACCATAATAAAGACTATAAACCAAGGTAAAAACTTAAAAAAGCTCTTTAAACTAAAATCTTGGGAAAAGTCGAAAAACGCCACTTTCACAAGACACCAAAATAAACCAAATCTTGCCCAACACCCAACTTAAAAAGATGAGATCAAGGTAAAATACCCTCTATCAGAGGAGCTTGTGAAGATAGAAGCCTTAAACTTCCTCGACCCTTTCCGGAGGATAATCAATCTCTTCTAACTTCTCTCTAACCTTATCAAAATTTGCCGTCTCTATAAAAAGTAATTTCTTTTCAACATCGATCTCAAATTTCTTTTCACCGATCTCTTTCAGGGCCTCCGTAATTCTCATCTTGCAATGATTACAATGAATGGCTGGAATATATACTTTGTACCTTGCCATAACACCCCCTTATTTTAGCCTCATTGAATTCAAAATCACAGATATTGAACTAAAGGCCATTGCACCTTCAGCCATAACAGGGTGCAAAAGACCGATCATAGCGAAAGGAATTGTAACACCGTTATACAAAAAAGCCCAAATCAAATTTTCTTTAATCTTCGTTAAAAGCTTTCGGGAAAGGCCTACGAGATCAATAATGACAGAAAGCCCTCCCTTTAAAATAACGGCATCAGAATTTTCGATGGCCAGATCCGAACCATGCGACACTGTTACAGCAATATCGGCTGCCTTTAATGCTGGAGCGTCATTTATCCCATCCCCAACCATTAAAACCTTTCTTCCCTGCGATTGAAACTGCCTCACTATGTTTACCTTATCCTCTGGTCTCACTTCGTAGTAAACCTCTTCAATTCCGAGTCTTTTTGCCACATATTTAGCCGATCTTTCATTATCCCCGGTGACAAGAACTGGCGTAATTCCCATCTCTTTAAGCCCTTTTACGGCTATAAGACTATCCTCTCTTATTTTATCTTCCAGAACAAAAAAGCCTATCCTGGTTCCATTTTTCCGAACCTCGACAACAGTACCACCGTTATTTAGATAGTCAAGGTAACCCTCAGAATTTTCTGGCCTACCAATGAAATACTCTTCGGAACGAGATTTAGCAATAAGTCCTACTCCAGGAACTTCCTCAATTTCATATCCCTCAAAAGTTAAGTCATCCTCTAACAGTTTCGAAACCGCATTCGCGAGAGGATGATTTGAGAAACGTTCAAAGTAAACAACTTTTTTCAAATCCTCAAGAGGTAGGTTCTGAAATACCACCACTGGTCTTCCCTCTGTTAAAGTACCCGTTTTGTCAAAGAGTGCATATTTAACATCCATAATGGTTTGAATGATTTCTGCATTTCTTATCAATATGCCCTTCTTTGAAGCCAGTATTGTTCCTCTCACAAGCGCCATTGGAATAGCAAGCCCAAGGGCACAAGGACAGGCAATAACTATAACGGAAACAAAAGTGAAAAGAGAAAAGCCAAGCCTGCTGGTAGATGGTACCCAGGGTAATTTAGAGGAAATTTCCTCGAGGATAGGTTTAAAATGCTCAAAATTGAAAAACCAAAAGATAAAACTCAGTAAAGCAAGGGTAATGATAACCGGTACAAAATAATTAGTTATCCTATCAGCCAACTTTTGTATAGGGACCCTCGAACCTTGGACCTCACTCAAAATCTTAATTATTTCTGATATATAAGACTCTTCAGGCCGCTTTTCGACCTTAACTTTCACAAGTCCTGTTAAATTTAAGGTGCCTCCAAGTACCTTCGAGCCTTTGTCCTTTTCCACAGGGATTGCTTCACCGCTGATCATGGACTCATCAACGCTTGTCCTTCCCTCCTCAATGAGCCCATCAGCAGGAATCCTTTCACCCGGCCTAACCAAAACTAACATACCCTCTCTAAGATGGTCGGCAGGTATCATAACTTCTTCCCCCTCAAGAATAATCCTTGCCTCCTTAGGCCTTAAATTGATGAGTGCCCTTATTTCTCTGAAGGCTTTATCTCGTAAACTGCTCTCTATGAACCTACCGAGGATGTGGAGGGACATGATCATCGCACCTATGGTTCCAAAGGATTCAATTTGGAAGCCGGCAAACCTGAAAACAGAAGTTAAAAGGCAAGTTAAGGCACCGATGGAGATTAATGTATCCATATTTGCGTGATAGTGTGACACCGCGATCCAGGCACCCTTCAAGACATCGATCCCTGCCACAAAAATAACTAAAAGGGTAAGCAGCAATTCTAAATAGTAAAAACCCGGCACATGGATCCCCACCATATGAAGTATCATCAACATGGTCAAAGGAGCCGTTAATATGAGTGCAAAAATCAGATTTCTCAGAGTCCTCTTGTATCTTTTACGTTCAACGTCCTCGGGGGGAGATGTAGATACACCGTACCCCACTTTTTCTACGGCCTTTTTTATTTCCTCAATATCCAATGGCCTCTCGAGAATTATAAAGGCTTGATTTGTGGCGAGGTTTACCGCAGCATATTTAACTCCCGGTACATTCTTAATCGCTTTCTCCACGGTCTTTGCACAGGTGGCGCAGGTCATTCCAGTAATGGTAAGATTTAACTTATCGGGGGATTTATTTTCCATAATAAAAATTTAAACCATATACAACAAAAAACAACAAAAAAGAAAGAGGGGGCGGGGCGTACGCCC